>CAZDQR010000065.1:0-12813 GCA_964507315.1 uncultured Roseivirgaceae bacterium | reverse complement strand
TGGCGAGTTTAAATTATACCTCTTTTTATTCTTATGAACCAAATCAACATTACGCGATAACTCCCACCAAGTTTTAGAAGAAAGAGCACCATTGGTAACTCCAGCACCACCAATTGCATCACGCTCTATAATAAGCACATTTTTGCCATAATCCACAGCGCGCATAGCAGCGGCATAACCCGAAGGCCCTGCCCCAATGACACAAAGGTCAAACCTTTTCATACAATTTTATTTTGCAGCCTTTTTCTTAGTTGCCTTCTTTTTTTTAGCCGCAACTACTGGCACAACTTTTACTTTATGTGGTCTGCTTACGCCAAATGTACCATTAAAGATTTTTCCTCGTTTCGTTTTAATATCTCCTTTTCCCATATTTTTTGTCTAATAGATTAAATAATATTGAATATTAGTCAATAAATCGAAGTTATCAAATAAATAGTTAATCTAATAACACAAAAAAGCTATGCAATAATTGCATAGCTTTTTAAACTTAACTTAAACACGCTAATAATTTAGGCTATAAAGAATCGATAACAGCTTGTAATTTAGATTTTACTTCGCCTGCTGTACTCTCTAATTCAGCATTGCCAACACCTTGCATCATTGCCAAAGGATCAACCGCAGATACTTCTATTCCTCCTTCTACTTTTTGAACAATAACATTACAAGGAAGCATTACGCCAATTTTATTTTCCTTTTTATATGTTTCGTATGCAAACTGAGGATTGCAAGCTCCTAATATTCTATAATTAGGAATATCAACATCCAATTTCTTTTTAAGGGTGCCACTAAAATCAATTTCGGTTAACACACCAAAACCTTGGGTTTTTAAAGCTTCCGTAACCTTCTCTATTACTTGATCGAACTCTCCTTGTATTGTTTTATTAAAATAATAACTCATAACTATTTATCTTTTTTTTGTAAAAAATCATTTATAGTACTCCCAATTAACCCACCAAAAAGCAAGCCATACCCCGAACTTATGGTTGGGCTAGAAGTAATTAAACAAGTACCGGTTTTACAACCCACAAAGTAGTAATACAGGTACATTGCCGTGCTGCCAATTAGAGCAAAACTCGCAATAATGATATATTTTTTAATACCCATCAACTCACTTATTTAATATAGTGCTTTATCAAACTGCCTTCTAAATTTTTTAGTAATGGCATTTGACTCTCCTAAAATACGAAATACCGCAATGGATAGCCTCTCACCTAGCCGATTTTCATAAGCTCTATCTACCGTAATTTCTTTAATCAATAATTCTATTGCTGGCTCAATGTTCTTAAGCTGCAAATATGCTTGCACTTTGGCAAATACCTTAGACGGAGCTTTTGCATTACCTTTTAATAAAGGTGTACTTAAAAAGTTCGCAAGTAAAACTAACTCTTCAGCTTCTTCTATATGATTTATTTCGCTCACTAATTTTATAACCCGCGCTGGATGATCCCAAATTATATGCTTAGATAGCAATAATTTAGCTTCCTTTAAATCATTATCAACAGTTATTGATTTCTCTAATAACTCAATTCCTGCATCAAAATTACCATTGGCTAATTGTTGCGAGGCTTCCAACACCAACGACTTTGCTTCGGATGGCAGTTTTTGATCAATCCAAATTCGCATTTCGGGCTCAGGCATGGCACCTGCTAAATCGGCTATTACCTGCCCTTTATAAAATAATTTTAAATTAGGCACTCCTCTTATGCCCCATTCATTGGCTATTTCGCTATGCTCCTCTGTATTTATTTTAATAAGTTTCCACTTATCAGACGCCTCTTTGGCCAATTTCTCTACAATGGGGCCAAGAAACATGCAAGGCTCGCACCAACTAGCCCAATAATCAACTAATACAGGAATATGCTGGCTTTGATCCAGCACATCCTTTTTAAAATTAGTTAATTGATATGGTAGTGTTGGCTGCATTTATTTACTCGCACTTTTGATCCGTTGCCATTTTAACCCCATACCAAGAACCACCATTAACAGCTTCAATACCAACAGCTTTAAGCTGGCTTGCAGCATATGCACTTCGGTTACCAGAAGCACAACATGCTATTACCGGCACATTCTTTGTTTTTAGGCCATCAATAGATGCAGAAATTGCATCTAACGGAATATTTATTGAGCCAACCACGTGACCAGTATTAAACTCCCCGGGAGTTCTAACGTCAATAATAATAGCACCTCGATCGAGTAAAGCTTGCAAATCTTCGCTTTCATTTCTGCCGCCAAAGAATGATAATAATCCCATAGTTAATAATAGCTGGTTTAAATTTCTACCACAAAATTGGGTTAATGCGTTCAACAAAACTGTGATAGCAGTTACACACAAGCTGTTTATTAGCTCAAATTGATTTAAATAGGTGTAAAATCTTCTTGCCCCACCTAATAATTTATTAATTTTAACCTCTAAATAATATACGTATGAAATCAGTTTTAGGACTTTTACTTATAATAATTACCACAGCTAACTACTGCCAAACAAAAACAGCGGTATCAACTAAAGAATTGGTAGTTGGAGCCGCACAGTTCGAATTATACTTACCTACATTACAAGGTAAAAACGTTGCCTTAATCGTAAACCAGACCTCCACCATAGGTAGCACCCATATTGTAGATACTTTATTAAGCTTAGGTATTACCATTAAAAAAATATTTGCGCCCGAGCACGGGTTTAGAGGAGTTGCCGATGCCGGAGAACATGTGCAAGATGGAATTGACAAAAAAACCGGCTTACCAATTATCTCACTTCACGGTAAACACAAAAAACCAACAGAAGAAAGTTTGAAAGATATTGATATTGTAATTTTTGACATTCAAGATGTAGGCGTTCGATTTTACACCTATATAAGTACTATGCATTATGTAATGGAAGCATGTGCAGAGCAAAATAAACAATTTATTGTTTTAGATAGACCCAACCCTAATGGAGATTACATTGCAGGCCCAGTTCTTAATTTAGAGTTTCAATCTTTTGTGGGTATGCATCCAATTCCTATTGTGCACGGGCTAACCGTTGGCGAATTAGCAACGATGATTAATGGCGAAAAATGGCTTGAGAATGGAATGCAATGCAAATTAACTGTTATTAAAGTAGCTAACTACACACATAGCACTCCATATATATTACCTATTAAGCCTTCGCCAAACCTACCCAATCAGCAAAGTATTTTGCTGTACCCTTCGCTTTGCTTATTGGAACCAACTATTATGAGTATTGGCAGAGGAACAGAGTTTCCATTTCAAGTAATTGGATACCCCGATAGCATTTATGGAGCATTTACTTTTACTCCGGTTAGCACCGAAGGGGCTTCTAAATATCCAAAACATGAAGACATTAAGTGCTATGGAGAAGATCTACGAAACGCCACTGAGAACATAAGATTTTCTGTAGCACCCATCCTTAAATATTACAATAAACACCCCTCCGATTCTTTCTTTACTTCACCAAGCTTTTTTGATAAGCTAGCGGGCAATAATATATTAAGAGAACAAATTAAGCAGGGCTTAACTCAGAGTGAAATAGAAGAAAGCTGGCAAAAAGAGCTAGATGCTTACAAAAAAATGAGCGCTACTTACAAACTATATAGCAATTAACTTCTACGTTTTTTTACTTAGATAAAATAGCAGCCCAAAAGGCTATAAAAAGCTTTTTGTGGCATAATTTTGCATAATAACTATCGAGTTCTATTCTATCGTAATAGTGTTTGCAAAAAATGACTATTATCGATTTTTTAAGTATATAAGTATGCAAGAGATTGACGAAACATCCAAGGTCAAAATTCAAATTCTAGGAGCTATTGGAGTGTTAGCTCCTCTTTTATCAACCGTTTTTTACACTTGGTTTACCTCATGGGTTTCAAACGAGCTTCTTATAAATTTTATATTTAATACACGAACTATTGTTTTTGGAATAATAGCAGCGACTATTGGATATTTACTATTAAAATTTATCTTAGATAACATATCTATCTATAATAAACAAAATGATATTGTAGCCATCCAACAGCTTCTTCGTTGGTTTCCAGAAATGTTTATCTTTATTTCTATTGTACTAGCTGTAGCTGGCCCTTACTTTATTATGGCAGGCATGGAAGTAAACGAAAGTATGGTCGTGCCTATGCTAGTATTATCGGCTTCCAGCAGTTTGCTTAATTCATTACTTATTATTTCAATCATAGGAAACCAATTAGAAGCCTATACAGCCAATGTTCGAGTAATTGAAGACAAAAATGTAAAGAGCTTTTTCTTTAAATTTAGCTTTGTTGCCATCAATGGATCTTTAGGTTTAGCCGGTTTATTTATTACCTCTAGCTACATGATGGCCGTAATAGAATTGGAAGCTGGACAGCTAGATGCTGGCACTCTCACCCAGAAGTTATCAATAATAGGAATTTCAGCAATTTTTCAATTAGTAATTCCAATTATGTATATAAGTAAGAATATCTCAAATCAATTAATCGAGATAAAAAATATAACCTATCAATTTACAAATGGGGATCTTAATGCAGTAATTTCCAACTCTTCTCGCAGCGAACTTGGTTTATTAGCATCTGCCTTAAATGACATGGCTGGAAAGCTCAAAAAAATTGTTGGATCTATTAAATTAAATGCTCAAACTATAGGTGCAAGTAGCAATATGCTTGCAAGCAGCTCTATTCTTATTAGTAAAGGTGCAATGCAACAAAGTAGTTCTTCAGAAGAAGTAGTTGCTTCGGTAGAGCAAATGACTGGTTCCATAGAAAAAAATTCTGATGATGCACAAATGGCGGACCGCTTAACCAAAGAATCTTATGAGGAAGTACTAGAATCTTATAAGCTTATTAAAGAGTCTTTATCTGGTATGCACAAGATCGATGAGAACATTGATTTTATAAGTGAAATTGTGAGCCAAACAAATATGCTTGCGCTAAATGCTTCGGTAGAAGCAGCGAGGGCTGGCGAATATGGTAAGGGTTTTGCTGTTGTGGCACAAGAAGTACGAAAACTGGCAGAAAGCAGTAATGAGTCTGCAATAGCAATAAATGAGATCGCAGAAAAGAATGTGCAGTTATCAGAAAAATCTGCTAAGCAAATGGACATTATTGTTCCAAACCTTGAAAAAACCACCAAAATAGCCGCTGAAATAGCCGCTCATAGTGTAGAACAAAAAACGGCTTCGGAGCAAATAAAGCTGGCAATGTTAGAGTTGAATGAAATTATTCAATCGAATGCCACCGTATCTGAACAAATTACGTCAGAAGCTGAAGCCTTAAAGACCTCAGCTTCCAACCTTGATACTAGCATTAAATTCTTTAATGTTTAAGGTAAACAATTCTTAATAAACGCTAATCCAACCGCCCATTGTTTCGCTTTTAAACGCTTTTTCTGGGTTACCTCTTACTTCTATTTCGCCTCCCATTGATGCAGAGCCATCAAACTCATAATCGCAAGAAACAGAAACGACTGCACCCATACTAGACTCCACAGTACTGTACTTAGATTTAAGACCATAAGCATGTACTTCGGCTCCCATACTAGCATCAATATCTACATTTTTAGCTAATCCACTTAATCGGCTAATAGAGCCCATACTTGTATCCACTTTAAGCTTTACCACTTTGAGTTCAAGTTCAACCTCAGCACCCATTTTGTTTTCAATAAGCAAATGGTCTAGCTCAATTACATTATCGGCTTTAATTACTGCTCCTGTGGTTATTTCAATAGATTCTAATTTTTGATACGGAATACTTACTTTAACCCACCATTTATTCTCCTCCATTAATTCCCAAAGGCCTTTAGTTCTTACTTTAATGTATAACCTACCATGGTCCTGTTCAATAATTATATCACTTTTACTAAGCCCACGTACATCAAAGCTTAGTTCTGCATCAGTTGAGTAAACCAACGTTGCTTGTATGCCACGTGTTACTTTTAGTTCGGTAAAAGGCTTTAGGTCTTTCTTAAACGTTTGACCGAAAGAACTTAAAGACACTAGAATAAATAGAGTAGATAAAAGGTGTTTCATAATATTTGTTGTTTTTAAATTTGACTAATGATATGATACAAAAAAACCACTATGGGTTGCATAGTGGTTTAAAATAAATCTATTTTTTTACGTTATCAAATATTGATTTTTGCGTAACGTGCATTTTTTTCAATAAATTCACGCCTCGGAGCTACTTCATCTCCCATTAACATAGAGAACAAATGATCTGCTTCTGCAGCAGACTCGATAGTTACCCTTTTTAAAGTTCTATTCTCAGGATTCATTGTGGTAGTCCATAATTGTTCAGGATTCATTTCTCCTAATCCTTTATAACGCTGAACACTTACCGAATCCTCTTTACCGTTCGACATCTCCAATGCTACTCTTTCGCGTTCTTCCTCGGTCCAGCAATAGCGTTGTTGTTTCCCTTTTTTAAGTAAGTAAAAAGGAGGTAGCGCAATATATAAATAACCAAGATCTATTAATTCGCGCATATAGCGGAAAAAGAAGGTAAGAATTAAGGTTCTAATATGGCTACCATCTACATCCGCATCCGTCATAATAATAATTTTATGATAGCGAAGTTTATCCATATTAAGTGCTTTTTCACTTTCTTCGGTTCCAAACCTAACACCCAATGCAGTAATGATGTTTTTAATTTCATCATTATCATAAATTCGGTGCTCTTGAGCTTTTTCTACATTTAGGATTTTACCTCTCAATGGAAGAATAGCTTGAAAGAATCTATCACGGCCTTGCTTTGCAGAACCACCTGCAGAGTCTCCCTCTACTAGATACACTTCGCATTCGGCAGGATCGTTATTAGAGCAATCGGCAAGTTTTCCAGGTAAACCTGTACCTGTAAGCACATTTTTACGTTGCACCATTTCACGTGCTTTACGCGCTGCGTGACGTGCCTGAGCAGCTAGTATTACCTTGCTCACAATTAACTTGGCAAGCTTCGGATTTTCTTCTAAAAAGTCGTTAAGCATTTGACTAACAGCAGTATCTACTGCACCCATTGCTTCAGAATTTCCTAATTTTGTTTTTGTCTGGCCTTCAAATTGAGGCTCAGCTATTTTAATTGAAATTACCGCAGTAAGACCTTCTCTAAAGTCATCACCTGCAATTTCAACCTTAACCTTATCTAACATACCCGATTTATCGGCATATGATTTCAAGGTTCTTGTTAAAGCTCTTCTAAAGCCAGAAACGTGGGTACCACCTTCTATGGTATTAATGTTGTTAACATAAGAAACAACATTTTCAGTATAAGAGGTATTATAATTTAAGGCTACTTCAACAGGAATGTCATTCTTTTCCCCATTCATATAGATAGGTTCCGGAATCAACTTTTCTCTACTTCCATCTAAATAGGCTACAAATTCAGAAAGCCCTCCTTCTGATAAAAATACATCGTTTAAAAACTCCCCTTCTTCATTTTTCTCACGCTCATCAACCAAGGTTAATGTAATGCCTGAATTAAGAAACGAAAGTTCTCTTAAGCGAGTAGCTACCATGTCATAATGATAACCAGGTACGGTAAAAATGGACATATCAGGCTCAAAGTGAACAATGGTACCCGTAATATCAGTTTTACCAACCTCTCTTACATCGTACTTAGGTTTTCCTTCAGAGTATTCTTGTTCAAATACTTTACCATCTCTATGTACAGAAACATGTAATAGTGAACTTAATGCATTCACACAAGAAACACCTACACCATGTAAGCCACCAGACACCTTATACGTGTCTTTATCAAATTTACCCCCTGCGTGTAAAACAGTCATTACAACTTCTAAGGCAGATCTCTTTTCTTTGGCGTGGTACCCTGTAGGAATACCTCTACCATTATCTTTTACAGTAATAGTATCACCTTCGTGAATGGTTACATTAATGGTATCGCAATGGCCAGCTAATGCTTCATCGATGGAGTTATCAACTACCTCCCAAATTAAATGGTGCATGCCTTTCATTCCTACATCACCGATGTACATGGCAGGTCGTTTTCTAACGGCTTCTAGGCCTTCTAGTACCTGTATATTATCTGCTGAATAATCTTGCTTTGATGGTTTGTTCTCTTCGCTCATATAGTCGTAAAAATATCTTACAAATGTAAGATTTTAAGAAGGAATTAAACAGATAAATACAGGTTATTACTAATGAAATTCATTAGTACAATAAGCCTACTGCCTATGCTACCTGATATGCAATTTATGAGATGAAAGAACTACCAATAAACCATTATCAAAGCGGTTCTTACAGTTTTTATATTCCTGGTCTTAAATCGGATTCTAAGATTGCATATTCAAAATTATCACTCCATCCAGATTTTAAAGGAAGAATTTTTCGATGGCGACCCTCATGTTGCATGCCCACCTTTTCCAAAACTCTTGCTGAAGCCTTATTATCAACAGCACAACCTGCTCCTATCCGGTGTAATTTTAAATTGTTAAAGCCAAAATTTATCAATACCGTAAGAGCTTCAGTTGCATACCCTTTTCCCCAATAACGAGGATTTAGTTTAAACCACACTTCCGCACTATTAAACTTTTTATTGCGGAGCACTAATGCAATTAACCCTACAAACGCTCCATCTTCCTTTTGTTCAATCGCAAAAGTGTAATAATTGGGCTCTTTTTTTGATTAGCCTCTATTAAGGGTATCATTACCTTTTTCGTTTCATCAAAACCTTTAGGAATGCCAAGTGTATTATACCTATCTACCTCTGGTATTGATTGTAACTTATGAATGGCTTCTAAGTCTGTTTCTGTAATTAAGCGAAGTGAGAGTTGTTTTGTAGTTAACATTTCCATTTATATAAACTAGTTGAACAAATATAAAGCTCAGAAAAGCAACGAAGTTGCTCAACCTCTGTAATAACCTACCCACAATACAAAAGAGCAGCATAGCTGTGAGACATTATCCTATCAACTATATGTCACCTAATTGCGGTCTAATCAAGATTTCTTCTACTACAGAACGAGGAGACATAGCATAAGCACCCCAAATGGCATGCGCCACATCATCGGCTTTCATAAATCGATCTTCAGGTAAATCACTACTTTCCCAACTTGTGGTGTAAGTAGCGCCAGGCATTATTGCAGTTACTCGAACGTTAAAAGGTTTCATCTCCTCACGAAGCACTTTTGTCATTCCTAATAAGGCATATTTTGAAATGCAGTAACTCCCGCCATTTACATAAGGCATAATGCTAGCTGTTGAACACATATTAAAAATATGGCCGTTGGCTTGTTTAATCGAGCTTATAAGGCTTCGAGTAATATGATAGGCACTGCTCAGGTTTGTATTAATCATATGCTCAAAATCACCATCCTTTTCTTCGGTTATGGCTCCGGGCACAAAAGCACCAGAGTTGTTCACTAACACTTTTAGCTCGTGCTCATTGGATTTAACAAAATCGGCAAAAATTAATGCTTCTTCTTTTTTAGATAAATCTGCAACAATAAAGGCCAGCCCTACATTCGGATATTTTACAGCAAGCTCTGCTTTTAGTCCTTCAAGGTCTGCCTGGCTACGTGAACACGTAATAATATCAAATCCCTTATCTGCAAATAAATTTATAATGGCTCTGCCAATGCCTTTTGTACCTCCGGTAACAACTATACTGCTCTTCATTATAATATCTTTCGTAAAGAATTATTTATCTTTCCGCAAATTAAGAAATTTGTAAGGCAAACCGAAGTAAAAAAAGGGTAACAAATTTATAATTTAGCAAACTTTAATTCAATTAGTAAGGTTTAGACTAAGCAATAAATAAACACAGAGCATTGGTAAAGAGCGTAGGTAGATATTTTATTTTTTTAGGTTCTCTTCTAAAAAACAGAGAATCGGTTAAAACGTACATTTCATTATTTTTTAATGAAGCCGTAAAAGTGGGTACTAACTCCATTTTTCTAATTGCTACAGTATCCATTTTTATGGGTGCGGTGACAACCATTCAAACTGCTTTTAACCTTGTTAGTCCGCTAATTCCAAAATATGTAATAGCCATTGTGGTTAGAGATATGGTATTATTAGAGCTCTCCCCTACTATTATTGCCATTATTTTTGCTGGTAAGGTTGGGTCTAATATTGCTGGCGAACTTGGCACTATGCGCATTACCGAACAAATTGATGCGCTGGAAGTTATGGGAATTAATTCTTCCTCTTACCTCGTATTGCCTAAAGTGCTTGCCACACTATTTATGTTTCCTGCTTTAGTAGTTACTTCAGCATTTTTAAGCATACTGGGTGGTTATTTAGCGGTTTCATTTACGGATGTAATAACCCCAGCAGAATACACACAAGGTATCAGGTTTCAGCTGAACGAGTTTATGGTGATTTTTGCAATGATTAAGGCGGTTACTTTTGCATTTCTTATATCCACCATTTCATCTTTTATGGGTTATTATACTAAAGGAGGAGCTTTAGAAGTAGGGCAAGCCTCTACTAGTGCGGTTACAAATTCGGTTATAGCTGTTTTATTAGCCGATTACCTATTAGCTCAATTATTAGCTCAATATTTAACTTCTTTTTAATGATAGAGCTAGAAAACATACAGAAATCATTTGGCGATGTAACCATTTTAAAAGGGATTAATGCCACGTTTAAACCAGGCAAAGTTAATATGATTATTGGCGCTAGTGGTACAGGTAAAAGCGTATTATTAAAATGCATGGTTGGGTTAGAACAACCTACGGTTGGCAATGTAATGTACGATCATCGAGATTTCTCCCACTCTACGCGAAAAGAGCAAATTGAGATTAGAAAAGACATTGGCATGCTTTTTCAAGGAGCTGCCTTATTCGATTCTAAAACGGTGGAAAAAAACGTTCAATTCCCTTTAGACATCCTTACAAATTTATCTTTGGATGAAAAAAAAGACAGAGTAAATCAAGTGCTAGATCGAGTAGGTTTATCTAATAGCAATTTAAAAATGCCTTCGGAACTAAGTGGTGGAATGAAGAAGAGGGTTGGTATTGCACGAGCAATTGTAAACAATTCTAAATATTTATTCTGTGATGAGCCTAATTCTGGTTTAGATCCTCAAACTTCCATTACTATCGATAATTTAATAAAGGAAATTACACAAGAGTATAATATTACCACTATCGTGGTATCTCATGATATGAATTCTGTAATGGAAATTGGTGATTATATTATGTTTATGCACCAAGGATTAAAATTATGGGAAGGCTCCTCCGATGAAATTTTAGATTCTGAAGTAAAAGAATTTAATGATTTTGTGTTTGCCAATAATTTAATGAGGTCATTAAAAAAACTACGGAAGTAGTATTTATCTTTTGGATCGCTGCTTGAAACCAATATCTACTTTCGGTTTAATTTCCTCAGGCACAAGTTTTTTAAGCAACTCAAATATTTGAGAAATGCTTTTGTTATGATTACCCACTTTGGATTCTAACTCCTTCATTTTAATAATCAAATCTTTATTGGCACTTAATATTGACCTCATTTTTGTAAAAATTCGAATTATTTGAATGTTAACAGCAATGGCTCTATCACTATTGAGTACCCCAATTGCAACACCTTGCTCTGTAAAAGCTAATGGATTATATCTAGTACCGCCCCAATTTGAGGTGCCAAATTGGCTCCTCAAGTTTGCAAATTCATTCTTCGTAAGTGGAAACATAAAATCATTGGGAAACCTTTTCAAGTTTCTTTTAATTGCTCTTTTTAAATATTTGGTTTCTACACCATATAACTCTGCCAAGTCCCTATCAATCATAACTTTTTGCTTACGAATAAGGTAAATTTTATTCATAACCACTTCATCTGGATTTAGTATTTTCTCTTCCATAAACTTCTATTCTACAAACACAAGAAAGTAATAAGAATAGATAAATGCAAATTCTCTAAAACAAAGCACTCACTCCTGCTCGCATTGAGTGTATCACATCCACATTTTCTGGTTTTCGGCCCTCATAAAACAACTGAATTTGCAATCCATTCACTAGTCGTTGTTGCCAACTTAATACTAATGAATAATTATTACCTGGTCGCAATCCTTTTAAAAGTTCATAACCCACAGGTGTTTTTTCATTGCCAACAAATTCAATATTAGTGTATTTGGCAACCACGTTAAACACGAATTTTGACGTTGAACCTATCCTTAATTCAGATACAAGTTCATTTACTAAGGAATAATCCCCATTCTCTTGCAGGCTCGATTGTTCACTTAATCCGTAATTATAGGCTGTTAACACCCTTAATGTTGGCTTTGGTTGCCAAGTGATAGATGGGCCAATTTTGGTATCTATAATTTCGTAGTTCCTACCATTTAAATAATCAGAATTACTAAACCTATTTGCATAGACGCCTTTCATTTCTAGCAAAAATTTGCGTTTTACATTCCATCTAATTACACTAGAGTATTCTAAATCTTTCCTCCCTTCAAACCCATTGGTGTAAAGCACTTTTCTGCTACGCGAAAGATATCCGAAATTAATACCAAACGTTGGATTGTTCTTATTAATAAAAAAGGTAGATCTAAATATTTCTCGAGAAGAAAGCAATTTTGATGTATCAATATCTGCAATAAATGGAATTAAACGAGCCGAAAATGTATTTTCGGTGGTGCTGTATTGCGAGTTCCATGAGGTTATGTTAGACAACCTACTCATCAACTTTTTAAGCCCATCACTTTTATTCCATGTTCTCGGAAAAGCTAGTAAAAGGCGGTAATTAAACCGATTCTCAAAGGCATCAACAAATTCTTTCGATGGCACATACAGTTTAATAAAGCGTTTTTCATCGTAATTAAAAGCAGGATAAAACTCTTCTAAATCTTTAATGCCATCCCCATTATCATCACGCCAAGTGTG
>CAZDQR010000064.1:0-12867 GCA_964507315.1 uncultured Roseivirgaceae bacterium | reverse complement strand
AGTCGTTGCCAGCTTTTATTTAGGGTTATAACCTCAAGGTTATAACCCTTTTTTTGTGCCCTGAATTTTAATAGAAAATATAAGAGTAACGAAAGAATCCTCTCGAGATGAAGATGCTATTCAACTAAAACAGTGTTGAAGTTATTGGATTGAAAATGAATGGCTAAAACCTCTTGAATACTGTTGGAGTGTTGATTCAAAATACTATTAAAATGGAGTTTAAAGTATGAATCACTAAGATTATTGACCTTTAGGAATTTGATTTTATTAATCTTGTCAAAAATTGTTTGATTATTGGATTTATATTCCCCAATTAGGAAATGCTTTACCTTTATTAATTCTGTTTCTGGAATTGATTCAGTAATTAGTTTATCTAGTTCTAGCTTAATTAATTCTAAAACTTCTTTCCCAGCACCCATTTTTATATCAGCTGAGATTTGAACAAAGCTGCTGAGCTTTAGGTGTTGTATGGAGGAACCTATACCATAAGTAAGGCCTTTATCTTCTCTAATGCTTTGCATTAGCCTTGAGCCGAAGTACCCACCCAGTATAGCATTGCCTAAGCTTAATGCAGAGTATTGGGGGTGAAGGAAGCTAATTGTGTGGAAGCCTATTTTTAGGCTTGATTGTTGGCTGTCTTTAAGAGTCTTATTAAGAGACTCGCTTTGCTGTGATATTGGTATAATCTCTTTAGTCCTTTCATCCGGTTTATTGTTTTTTTTAAGAGATGATTCTAACGTAGTTGCAACCATTTTTTTGTCGAAGTTGCCAGCAGCAGTAACGAATAGAATGTTTTTTAGAGAATGGGCATTCCAATGATTTTTAAGATCTTGAGCATTAATTGACTGTATATCTTCTTGGTTAAGCGTTTTCCCATAAAGGTGTTGTTTGAAGAGCGCTTCTTTAAGAAGTTTAGTTGACCAGTAACTTGATTTTTGTTTATTAACTTTTAATTGTTGCTCCTTTTTACTCTTTAACTGTTTTAGTTTAGTATCTGGATAAGTTGGATTATTGAACAGTTCAACGAAATACGGAAGGGTTTCTTTTAACTTAGATGTTAGGCAGTAAAGACTAAAGCTATTATAATCTAACCCATTTTGAAACTGAACAAATGCTCCTCTAAGCTCAAAAAAGTTATTGATTTCGGAGGCATTGAATTTTGAACTTCCAGATTTTAACAGGTTAGAAGAAAAATATGAGGCCCCATTTTTTTGCTCATCTATTTTTCCTCCACCAAATATTATTTCTATCCCACAAACATCCTGGGATTTGTCAATAATGGAATAAAGAGGAATGGCATTAGACAATGACTCAGTTTCATAAACTAATTCATCAATAGTTGGATCGAACGATAAGTGAGGAGCTTCTTTTCTATTTAGCATCAGTCAGTAACTGAATTGCTAACAACAGCATCATCATCAAAATTGAAGTGAAGTGTAAATCGAAGAGTTTCCGCTAATGGGTGTTCTTGTTGTGGTGGCACTAAGTACGCAAAATCAAAACCAAATACATTATACTTAAACCCCACGCCCATTGTAAAAAATTGTCGATTTCCTTTGTTTTTATTCTCATAAAAATAGCCAACTCTTGCCGCAAAAAGATCGTTATACCAATATTCTGCACCAACTGAAATCATTATTTCTGCCATTTCTTCAGAAAATCCATCAGGAGCATCTGCAAACGAGCCAAACATCCCACTTAATAATGGTCTATCAGGATCTTTGCCTCTTTCAATTAATCCCTTTTTTGGATCGTTTGGATCTGGAATGATAGCTCCATTTTCATCAGTTGCATAAACCGGTGGTGAAGGAACTAATAACTTATTGAAGTCTAGAGCAAAAGTTATTGTGTTATAGGCATCGATATCCATTTTTAGAGCTGAACCCAATCGTAAATTTATGGGAATAAAGTCTTTATTATTTTCATTTGAATAAGTTACTTTGGCACCAATATTTGAAATGTTTGCACCAAATGCTAAGTTACCAATGTTAATATCTTTGTTATAAAAGGCAGATACGTCAGCGGCTACAGTACTAGCAGGTTTTGCTTCAATTGATGAGGAAGAAAATTGGCCTGTTAAATTTGAATTTACATAACGCAAGGTAATTCCTAAACTAAAGTCCTCAGAAAGCATACGTGCATACGTGGCATCAACTGCAAATTCCTTAGGGTTAAAATCTCCTTGAGGATTGTTATTATCATCGGTAAAGAATATTTCTCCTAAATCGAAATAGCGTAACGAAACAGCAATAGTTTGCTCTTTGGATAGTTTATAATAACCTGATAGATAGGAAAGGGACATATCGTTAATAATTTTGGCAAGCCAAGGAGAATACGATAATGAAAAGCCCATTTTACTATCTATAAAAGCTAGTTTTGATGGGTTCCAATGTACACTGTTCGCATCTGGCGATATTGCTACACCAACATCGCCCATGCCACCAGAACGTGAATCAGGGGTGATGCTTAAAAAAGGAACTGCTGTGGTAATTACTCGTTGGCTCGTGTCTTGGCCTACAATAATTCCGGTATTTTGTGAATAAGCAAAGCTGCTAATTAGTAGTAGCAGAGAAGCGAATATTCTAAGAGATTTAGTATTTATCAAGATTGAAAAAATTAAGTTCAAATATATCGAAAGTTAATTAATTAATGGTCATTAAACGGCCAAAGAAAGAATTTGAAGCACCCGTATTTAGAGAACGAATGTTTATGCTATAAATGTATAATCCTTCTGTTAATTTTTGTCCGGTGGAATTTCTTCCATCCCAGGTTAAGTCGTTTATTACTGCATTAGAGTTAAAGTACTCTAACTCTTTAGTATAAACTATTTGGCCAGAGCGGTTTAAAATTTTAAGGATAACTCCAATATCGTTTCCACTCAAATTGTGTTTAAACGTAAAATGAGCATCATATTGAATTGGATTTGGGTACACGCTAACATTGGAAATGTACACTTCTTGGGAATCAGCAACGTTAAAATTGATTTCAGTTTCGGTAGGATTATTAAATGAATCCCATCCTTTTACGATAATTGAGTGCTGACCAGAGGAAATGTTTTGCAATGGAAAATATAGCTTGCCTGCTTGGTATGAATTTATATCATACTGAAAATAGTCGTTTAATGAAATGGGCTCTCCACCATCTAAAGAATATGAGATGTTGTGTCCAACTTGAGATTTTGAAATATTTATGCCATTTTCATCATATAAGTGTGCTATAAGTAATGAATTAGAACTCACTAAGCTGTTATTGGTAAACGTAGTGTCTTCCATAAATACATCTATAATTGGAGGTGTAATATCAGAGATTGAGCTTAGGCTAGAGCCTCCAATTTTAATAGAAATATTTACCCCATTAGCATCTGTGCTATCATTCGCCACTGCATACATAGAGATTTTCCCTTCAATAGCTTGGTAACTAATATCAAGCGGAATTCTAAATTGGAATGTAAACTTTCCGTTTTTAACAGATGAACTTCCAGAAAATAATAGGTTGTCTCTATCATTATAGATAAAAGGAGTGCCGAAATTGCCTAGGGTTTGTTTAATGGTTGGCTGATCGTAAAAGTTAATTTCTATATTACCATTATAGGAGGTTAAAACTGTGCCGTTAGATCCTCTTAATGATCCTGAAAATGATACATGCTCTAACGCTTTAATGGTGTCTTGCAAATTAAGTTTATTGCCATTTAGGCTATCTAACTGTATGAATTTTTCGGGATACGATAATTTTAAGCTTGGATCTGCTAAAAGTGAAAAGTTTCTATTGTTTGGGCCACTTAAACTATTGTTTTTTGTTTCGCTAAATATATCTCCTAACGATTTATAGCTTCCGTTTTGGGTTGCTAGAACTGTATTATAGAAAGCCAAATTAAGCTTGTAGTTTGAACTTGCAAACACAGGCCGGCTAGTAGTTATAAGGCCAATGGCACCAGCGTTGGGCATAACTACTAGTTCTTCACCTGCAGATATAACATAGGCATTATCATGCTGACCAAACTCGCATGTAGCGGTAACAACCAATGGAAAAATTACATTGTTTGATAAACCCTCGATCATATCTCTATTAAAGACATTGGATTTTGCCCATTGTTCTTTACTTCCGTGACCAGTGTAATTAATAATGAACGCGCCTTGCTCAAAAATATTTAAAATGGCCTCGTTTACCAAAGGAGCTTTGGTGCCTCCTGGTAGAGCAGTAATTGGGTAGGCATCGATGTAAAGTTTTTGAGGGTCGAAAGAGCTATAGGTAGTATCAATTAAGGTAGAAAGGCGTTCTGCATCGCGTTGATGAATGTTAAAATCTCCATTTTCTGCAACGAAATAGATTTTTTTTCTCCAATTACCAATGGCTTTGGTCGAATAATAGTTTTTGATTTTAGCCACTGTGGCGTTTGCATCTTCTACTGATTTAATGGGCAATCGACCAACGCCAATATCTAAGGTGTGGTCACCTGCTTTGTTTTCTTCCCATTCACCTTCACCTTCATCCATAAATCCTAAATAATCATCGGAACCATAACTATATAGTGGACTAAGAGAGTTTCTAGATTCGTAAATAGGAACAAATGAATTATTTTGTTTATCATAATTTTTATGATCGTAGGTGCCTTTGCCGAATAATAGCAGATGCTTTAGATTAGAGTTTTCATATAAGTATTTAGCAAAGTCTCGTATGGCGGTAACATCTCTTCTTCCAGTTGAAAATTCGTTATAAACTTGGTTGGTAAGCACCACTTCTGATGTTATGCCTAGAGTTTGTTTATACTCTTTAAGCTCATTAGCTTGATTTATGAACTCTGGAGCAGTAACAATTAGTAAATTGATGATTGAAATGCCGTGTAGGTTTTGATTTTGTACCTGGCCAATAAATTCAGGACTTGAAAAATCTGCCTCCAAGTTTATTATAGCTAAGCTTGATGTAGTATCAGTTTTAATGTTGGTGGTTAGTTGGCCATTTGCAATATCTATTGGGATGTTTTCGACTGAATTAAAGTTAGATATATTCCAAAGTTGTGTATTCGAAGAAGAAACAGTTGCCCGAATGCTACTTACTTCGGTGTTTTTTTTAGGGAGTGTAACTTCTAAAAATGAATTTTCTAAAGCAATTTCTTTTTCAATTTGAACAAGAAAATAATTTAAATACCCTACTCCATTCTCCTTACTAAATTCATAATTTACTTCAAGGTTCGAACTGTTTGATGTTGGAACTACTGTTGCAAATAGTTGGGTGTTATCGTTGCCTTTTACTGCATATCTGCTATTTATAATGCTTTGTAATTGTTGTGTGCCAACATCAGTATCATTAATAGAAACATTAAAACTGCTAGTGGCGAAGGATGCAGCCATTACAGAAGACTTGATTTTAATTTCTGAATTGCTAACCCAATTATTAAGGGAAGTGCTAAAAGTTTGATTGGTATTACTGTCAAACTTTTCGCCATACCAAGTCCTGCCAGACCGTAACAAGTTTATTTCTTCTGATTCATGTATAAAGTATGACAGATGAATAGCAACTGCAGGGTAATTGCCAATAATTGGTGCTGCTGTTTCTATTCTTTTGCCTAATGCCTGTTCTACATTTAAAAAGTAATAACTGGTATCGCTATAAATGTTGTTTTCATAATTAAAAGCGTATTCGTTATTATTGAAATACACTTTGTCTGAGCCTTCAGCCCAAAATAAAAGCCGATCGCTAGGGTTTAATTGGCCATCTGCTACACCTTGAACCAAGATGCTCATTTCTACTAAATCTATCGGACGAAGAGCGCTGTTTGCTTGGGGTAATGTGCCTCCTGGAGAACCGAAAAGTCTTAATTTAGCAGGGTTAAGGTTTGAAATAGCAATGCCAGCATTTTCTAAATCAGAGCCGCTTAGTTGATATGCTCCCGTTTCGGTAACTGCAAATTTATACCAACTGCCAGATGATAGCACCGAATTAGTTTGTGATTGCCCTTTTGCTGCAAAAAACAAATTTATTATACATAAGAGAAAGCCAAACTTCTTCATTAACCTAAACCTTGTTTCCTTTTATCCTTAAAAGCCACAGAAAGTGACAAAATGAGATAAAAACTAATCATTAGTGGGAATGATTGCTTGCCCAAAGTAATTAGTAGAATGATTGATACTATAACAACCAAGTATCGTGAAATATTGTTTCTAATTGAATAATCTTTAAATTTTAGAGCTAACATTGGTATCGGTGCTACCAGTAATAGCGAAAGCACAATAGTTATAAATGCTATGCTTGCTGGGCTTGCAATTAAACTTGAATTTGCTGGCCAAAAAGCTAAGCCAGATACAAAAAAAGCTGCGGCAGGTGTTGGCATACCAATAAATCCTGTGGCTTGCCTTGTGTCTATATTAAATTTAGCCAACCTCAATGCTGAAAATAATGCAAGACTAAAACCTAAATATGGCAAATAGCCTCCATTGGTTAGGTTGTTTTGTAAGCTGTAAAGAATAAAAGCAGGGAGCACACCAAAGGTTACCATATCCGCTAAAGAGTCTAATTCTTTGCCAATAGGAGAAGATACTTTGAGTAATCTTGCTGTAAACCCATCGAAAAAATCAAAAATGGCAGCAAGCCAAATCATATAAGATGCTAAAGGTAAATCGCCATTGGTGCAAGCTATAATTCCAATGCAACCACAGGATAAATTGGCTAACGTTATTGTATTTGGGATGTGTTTTTTTATCATTTTATCTTTCTACGAAAAATGGATTATTAGCTTTTTCATGCGCAATAGTGGTGGTTGGCCCATGGCCTGGGTACACAACCATTGATTGATTAAGCACAAATATTTTTTCTTTTATACTCTTTATTAAGGTGTCGTAATCGCCACCTGGCAAATCTACCCTGCCAATGCTTCCATTAAAAAGAATATCTCCACCAATACAAATATTCTCATCTACATTAATAAAAGCCGCATGACCAGCCGAGTGGCCAGGTGCAAATATGGTTTTTAGCGAAGAAGCTCCAAATTTTATTTCTTCACCTTCACTAATTAAGTAATTGGCAGGAGTATGGGTGTAGTTTTCAAAACCATATGAGCTTGCATAATTAGGCACCGCATTATAGGTGTCCTCTTCATCTTTAGGTATCCAAACGGGTATTTTGAGCTTGTTTTTTAAGAAATTCACGCCCAAAACATGGTCGATATGTCCATGGGTTATAAGTATGTATTTGGCTGTGAGTTTGTTATCGTTAAGAAAAGAAATTATTTGTTGTTCTTCCTGTTCATCAACACATCCAGGGTCAATAATTACACATTCTTTTGTTTCATCATAAAGAACGTATGTATTTTCTTTAAACGGGTTAAAAACTAGTGTTTCAATCTTAATCATAAAATTTAATTGATGAAATTTGATACAAAATAGAGTGTTTTAATATCAATACGCAAAACTTGGAACAAGAATACGATTATATAATTGTTGGGCAGGGTGTAGCAGGTAGCTGCCTAGCGCTAGAACTTATTAAAAAAGGGAAGACCGTTTTGGTTTTTAACAACCCAAATGGCAATAGTTCGTCTCGTGTGGCTGGTGGATTAATTAACCCAATAACTGGTAGAAAAATGGTGCTCACGTGGCGTGCGAATGATTTATTTCCATTTCTTCAAAAATTTTATACAGGCGCAGAGCAACTGTTAGGTGCTAATTTTTATCATAAAATTCCAATTTACAGACCCTTTATTAGTATAGAAGAGCAAAATGAATGGCAAGGAAAGAGTGTAGATGCTAATTTTAAGCCATATGTACAAGAAGTGGTATTAAAGAGTGAGCACGAACAGGTAGTGGCAGATCAGTTTGGTGGGCTATTATTAAAAGAAAGTGCGTATTTAGATACCATTAGCTTTTTAAGCGCAGTTAATAACTGGTTGATAAAAAAAGAGATGGTTATTAATGAAAAATTTGAGTTGGATTCGTTAAACTTTATTGGAGGAGCTGCCGTTTATAACAAGATTAAAGCGCGCAAGGTTATTTTTTGTAATGGAGTGGAAATTACGCAAAGTAGTTATTTTTCAGAAGTTAAATTTAGACCGGTTAAAGGAGAAGTGTTAAATGTTGCAATAGAGCCAGGTTTAAATAAAGTTTATAATAGAGGAGTGTTTATAATGCCTAGAAATGGAAGCCATACAGTTGGGTCAAATTATAATCATAAAGACTTAACTTGGGAAACAACTGCCAAAGGGCGTGCTGAGATTGAAGCGAAATTGCAGGCTATATTATTAAAAGAATATAAAGTGGTTGGGCACAGAGCAGGCATTAGGCCTTCGGTTTCTGATAGGCGCCCCGTGTTAGGTAAAAGTAGTTCGAATGAACAATTACTTATTTTTAATGGTTTAGGCACCAAAGGTGTATCTTTGGCTCCATTTTTCGCCAATCAGCTGGCCAATAACTTGGTTAATGGTACGGAAATTGAGAAGGAAGTAAACGTGAATAGATTTTATAAGTAATCACATTTTTAAGTAGTGAGAATATTTGCAATAGTTTTAAGTTTTGTGTTATTATCAACAACTTATTTGTTTGGGCAACAAACAAGAGAGGTGTTTGGTAAGAACCGTTTGCAATACATCGATTTTGAATGGAAGTACTATAGCAGTGTAAATTTTGATGTTTATTATTACGGCAAGGGAGCTAAATCTGCAAGAAAAGCTACGGAGTACCTTGAAGAAGAGTTTGAGCGTATAACCGATATTATAGGTTATAGCCCTTATTTTAAAGCTAAAATTTTTATATATAATTCTGTGGCTGAAATGCAACAGAGCAATGTGGGGGTAAACACTTCTTCGCATCGTGTGGGTGGGCAAACAGATTTTATAAAAACCTATGTGGAAGTAGCCAACCCTGGTTCTACTATTGGCTTAAAGCAAGAGCTTGTGTTGGGCTTATCAGAGCTTATTTTAAAAGATATGCTTTTTGGTGGAAGTTTGTCGGATATGTGGCAAAATACCTATTTAATGAGTTTGCCAGATTGGTTTGTACAAGGTGCCATTGCTTATTTAGCCAAAGGATGGGATGTTGAAATGGATGATGTTATTAGAGATTTAATGAGCAGTGGTGGTATATCTAAGCTTAATAAATTAAGTAAGGAACAGTCGGTTTTTGCAGGCCAATCGATGTGGAATTTTTTAGTGCAGAAATATGGGAAAAATAATGTAAATCAAATTTTGAACTTGGTGAGAGTAGCACGTAGTGAAGAGAAAAGTATCTCTTTTACGCTAGGCGTTCCATTCAAACAAATTATGATGGAGTGGCAGCAGTATTACTCTAATATGTATAACCAAGTTTCAAAAAGCTATGATACACCAAATGAAGAAAATTCTATTATTGAACTTGGTGCTGAAGAAGCACTTACTGCTTTAACTTTAAACAAAGATGCTACTAAGCTTGCGTATGCCATAAATAAAAATGGAAAGTATCAAGTTCTTATTAAAGATATTGAATCAGGGAAAGTAGAGAAAATTATTGATGATGGGCATCAAGTGACTGACCAGAAAGTGGATAAAACAGTGCCTTTGCTAAATTGGCAAAACGAGCATACTTTGGGTGTTGTTACTTATAAAAAAGGGAGTTATTATTTATGGCTGTACGATATAGAAACTAAGAGTAAAATCGCTAGCCAGTTACGAAATTTAGAAGAGATTAATTCTATTAATTTTTCAGGCAATGGAAGGCTGGCAGCATTAAGCGCTAACCGGTCGGGTAAAACAGATATCTATTTATTAAGCGTTAGGCGTAACAAAATTAGAAGGCTCACCAATGATTATTTTGATGATGTTAATCCTTCGTTTATACCAAACTCTAATACCATTATTTTTAGTTCTAATAGATCTAACGATACTTTAAAAGTGGATGAAGAAAGCTTTAAAAAATTGGGGTCAAATTTTAATATTTTTACGTTTAACTTAGATACTACTAAAACAGTATTAAGTAGATTAACTAATACTATTAGCTATGATTTTGCGCCAAAAGGAAAAGGAGGAGGAGAATTCTTTTACTTAAGTGATCAAAAAGGAATTACTAATTTGTTTAGGTATAGCATTAAAGATAGCCTGTATTTGCAAGTAAGTAAATACGCTAAAAACATTAGAAAATATGATGTAAATTTTGATGAAAACATCTTAGTATATTCCGCCTATAGCGACCAAAAGGAGCATGTTTATTTCGAACCTAATTTCGATTTTTCACACTCTTCTTTTTCGCCACTTACACCTAGGCAACAGATTCAGCAAGTTAAATTTTTATCATCTAAGAGGCTAGAATCTGCTAAGAAAAGAAATTTGAAACGTGCGATAGTAAAGAAAAAACCGCCTAAAGTTAATATTGATGTAGCTGCAGAAGATAGCGTAAAAAAGGAGCCAGTATTAAATGCAAAAGATAAATCTCTTGCAGACGAAACAGGTTTAATTGATACAGATAACTATGTATTTGATAAAGAAGTTGTAAAAAAGAAGAAGAACACAGGATCCTTTTTAAGTAATTACAAACGTATTTCGTATTCTACCCAAGTAAAAGGCCCCTTTAATTATGAACCTGTTGTAAGTGCCGATAATATTACAACCTCTTGGGTTATTGACCCAATAAGAGGATTTGGTGTGTTATTGGAGGCTCAAATGAATGATATGTTAGGGAATCATAAGTTTTTGAGTGGGGCAATGGTTTCAACAGATTTTAGAAGTGGCGATGTTTATTTGGAGTATCAATACCTTAAAAATTTGGTAGATTACTCAGCTAGGTTCGATCGTAGTTCGTGGTTTATAGATGAAGGAGGGGAACTCCGCCAAAAGTATGCGAAAAGTAAAATTGAGGTAGCCGCCTCTTTACCATTTACGGCTAAAACTAGGTTGTCGTTAAAGCCATCTTATACCTATACACGTTATCAAGATTTAAACCCTGCATTATTATCAAATGGTGCGAGTAAGCCTGAGGCCATTGGTAATTCCTACTTAGGGATTACAGCTGAGCTGGTTTATGATAATTCAGTAGTATTTGGGCAAAATATGATAGAGGGAACAAAGTTTAAATTAAGCTTTGCTCATAATGAATCGATGAATGATCGTAACAGGAGCTTTAATAATATTAGCCTTGATTTTAGGCACTATCAAAAAATTTATAGATCCCTAATTTTTGCAACTAGAGTGTATTATGGTGGTTTTTCTGGTAAGTATAAGCATAATTATTTGCTAGGTGGTATGGATAATTGGCTCTTTAAAAATGATGCTGCTGAAGCCGATCCTTGGAGACCCCGACCAAGTGTAGAAAACCAGAATTTGTATTTTTTACAATACGCAACTTCCTTGCGAGGCTATGATTATAATACTTTTCATGGAGCTAACGTACTGCTAGCAAATTTCGAACTTAGAATGCCCATTGCTTCTATTTTTTATTCTGGGCCAGTAGGTTCAAGTTTTTTAAAGAATTTTCAATTGGTGGCCTTTTTTGATATAGGCTCTTCTTGGACAGGAGTATCACCTTTTAATGAAGAAAATAATATAAGCACTATAATTATTGAGGATAAAACATTTGAGGCTCAAATTCAAACGTTTAGAAATCCTTGGCTAATGGGCTATGGCATGGGTATGCGGAGTGTCGTATTTGGCTATTTTATAAAGTTTGATTTGGCATTTCCATATGCCGATGACCAAGTGGGAGATGCAAAGTTTTATGTAACTTTGGGCCACGATTTTTAAGAGGTGTAATCAATTTATTTATGACAAAATCTATGACTGGCTTTGGCTCTTTTAGCCAAAATATTGAACAATATACAATTGTTGTTGAGGTAAAATCTTTAAACTCAAAGTTTGCAGATGTAAACCTTAGAATGTCGTCTCAATTAAGTTCGAAAGAAATAGAATGGAGAAAACTAATTTCTGATTTATTGGTAAGAGGAAAAATTGCTGTGACAGTAGAAGTTTCTAATGATACAGGTGATAAAACCTTAATAGATCAAGAACAATTTCAGAATTATTTTGAGTTGTACAAAACAATGGCTTCTGATAATAGCGTGAGCGAAGAAGAGTTATTTAAGCTTGCCATGCAGGCTCCAGGTGTATTTAAATCATCTAATAGTGTAGCAATTCCTACTGAAGTAGTGGAGGCAATTCCTCAAATGATGAAAGAGGCGATTTCGGCTTGTGACCAATTTAGGATACAGGAAGGGAACGAATTGGAACTTAAGCTTCGAGAATATGGAACAGCTATTTCTTTCAACTTAGAAGAAATAATTAAGCTTGATGCCAATCGGGTTGATAAAGTTTCGGAACGACTAAAATTGGCTTTAACCAACTTGGAGTTAGAAGTGGATGTAGATAAAAATAGGTTTGAGCAAGAATTGGTTTACTACATAGAAAAATTTGATATCAACGAAGAAAAAGTTAGGCTCAAAAATCATCTAAAGTACTTTGCAGAAATATTAGCTCTAGATGAACCAACCGGAAAAAAACTCGGGTTTGTTTCGCAAGAAATAGGACGAGAAATTAATACAATTGGCTCAAAGGCAAACGATGCTGAAATACAGCGTTATGTAGTTGCGATGAAAGAAGAGCTTGAAAAAATAAAAGAGCAGTCGCTTAATATTTTATAAACTAATAATTTAGTTTGAATCTTTAGTTTTTAAATCAAAGTAATCATATATTTAAATTGCACTCGAAGGTTCTGCTATTATAAATTAAGCAAAGAGCTGTTAAACTCTATGCTTCTGCTATAGTAGTAAAGGGTTGGTTATTATATAAGCGGAAATTAATCTGCTGTTTAATAATCTAACTTTGCAATTGTAAATATCCCTAAAAACAGGGAAATTAATTAAAAGTATAGAGATAGTCATTTAGGCACATATTAATTTAGAGTGTTCAATATTCTCAGCGAT
>CAZDQR010000063.1:0-12870 GCA_964507315.1 uncultured Roseivirgaceae bacterium | reverse complement strand
AACCGTTATTACCTTAAGACGAACTGGTGGTGAGGTAAACATGAAGCAAGGAAGAGACTATTGGTGGCATGATGTTATAGAAGGAGAATCTACAGAATGCCCTGCCGAAGAAATGGATTCGGAAGATATGCTGTTTATCCTTTACACCTCTGGTTCTACAGGCAAGCCCAAAGGTGTGGTTCACACCTGCGGTGGCTATATGGTTTATACCCAATTCACGTTCGAGAATGTATTTCAATATACGGCAGGAGATGTGTATTGGTGTACAGCGGATGTTGGCTGGATTACAGGCCACTCCTATATTGTGTATGGTCCATTATTAACTGGAGCAACAACTCTCATGTTCGAAGGCATTCCTACCTACCCAGATGCTGGGCGTTTTTGGGATGTGGTAGATAAGCATAAAGTAAATCAATTTTACACAGCACCTACCGCCATACGAGCACTAGAAGCACACGGCCTAGACCCTTTTGAGGGTAAAGATTTAAGCTCTCTTAAGGTGCTTGGCTCCGTAGGAGAGCCCATAAATGAAGAAGCTTGGCACTGGTATCATGACCATGTAGGAAAAAACAAATGCCCTATTGTAGATACTTGGTGGCAAACCGAAACAGGAGGCATTATGCTTTCGCCCATTGCAGGAATTACACCTACCAAACCATCGTATGCGACCCTGCCTTTACCTGGCATTCAGCCCATAATTGTAGATGAAAAAGGAGAAGAGCTAAAAGGCAACAGCGTGCAAGGAAACTTATGCATTAAGTTTCCTTGGCCCGGTATGCTTCGCACACTCTATGGCGACCATGACAGATGTCAGCAAACCTATTTCTCAACCTATAAAGGCATGTACTTTACGGGCGATGGCGTAAAACGAGATGAAGATGGTTATTATAGAATACTAGGTAGAGTTGATGATGTAATTAATGTTTCTGGCCATAGAATGGGAACTGCTGAAGTGGAAAATGCCATCAATGAGCATCCTTTAGTCATTGAATCTGCAGTGGTTGGCTATCCACACGAAATTAAGGGTCAAGGAATTTACGCCTATGTGATTGCCGATGACTCACAACGGTCTGCTGCAAGTTTAGAGAATGAAATTAGAGCAACAGTTAACAAAATCATTGGACCTATTGCTAAGCCTGATAAAGTTCAGATTGTAACAGGCTTACCTAAAACTAGATCTGGAAAAATTATGCGTAGAATACTTCGAAAAATTGCAGAAGGGCAAACGGATAATTTTGGAGATACCTCCACCTTGCTCGATCCTGCGGTGGTTGAAGAAATAATTGAAAACATGAAATAATATTTCATGTTCAACTACAGAATTACATTTACTGGCTTCGGTGCTAACCGAACGGTGTACCGAGGCCAACAAATAACCATACAATGCGGCCATAATTGGGATACCAGTGAACAAGAAGCTGCCAATGTGTTCTTTGTGGTTCGTAAAGAAATTAAGAAACACTTTAGTCGATTCTCGATTATGAGTGTTGAGAAATTGGGATAACAAATTCGTCACTCAAAGATCGGAATGCATCAACGCTTCCTTTCAATTTCGAGGAACGAGAAATCTTCTAAAGATCGAGGATTGCTTTCATTAAGGAGAAGATTCTTCGTTCCTCAGAATAAAAAAAACTGCGCTGAGAAAGGAGTAAATGAATCTAATGTTATTTATTAATAGACCTCAAGTACAATCTTTCAACTTTATCTCTAGCCCAAGGTGTTCTGCGTAAAAACTTTAGGCTAGATTTAATAGATGGGTCGTAATTAAAACTACGGATATTTATTCTTTGGCCTAGTTCTTCCCAACCATATACTTTTACTAAGTGCTCCAAAATATCCGCTAGTTTAACTCCGTGTAGAGGGTTGTTTTGTTGTTCGTTATTATTATCCTTGTTCATTTAGCAACAAATATCGCATTTATAGCAGACATTCCTTTTCCTCATTCTCAATTTTAACGCCCTTCGATTGCTCAATAAAGAGGATTGGTTTAATAGGAGTGTCGAGCAATTCAACGGCTAACACTTTTTTGCATAGTGTTCCATCTCTAAGCCCAGCATAATCTTTATAAGATGAAAACTCCCATTCTTCCATCAAATTAACTAGCCCTGCAGATAGCGGATTTTGATGTATATAATGAAAACAAGTGAATGCATAATCTGGGTTTGAAAGGTTCTTGGCCTTTGTTTTTGATTGAAACAAAGAGCCTGTACGACCATGTTTTTTGTTAATTGCTCTTGTGTACGAGCTCAAAATTATTCCTATGTTTTTATTTATTAACTCGGGGCGCGACTTAGAGTCGCACTCCGAGTGTTTGGAACTAGCAATTTCAGGAACATAAATCAACAAATGAAAATGATTAGGCATTAAACAATAAGCCAGGATATCAACCAATGGATGCAAATACTTCCTGATTTTTGACAAGAAAAAAAGATAATTTTCTCTCTCAAAAAATAGTACTTGACTGTTATTCCCTCGATTGTAGATATGATATAGATGCCCTTGATCGAATTGCATAATTCTCTGTTTTGACCAACTCAAGTTAAACAATTATCTTGAATTTTTCAATCAGCTGACGAGTTCCAATGTTTATCAACTCGGGGCCCGACTTGGAGTCACCTGATGAGTACTTACGAGAACAAATTGAAGGTTAACAATGAAAGTACATACGCCAACCCCGACATGTAAATGGTCTGTAAAGCTGGCCATTTCCAGCCTTTAGTTTCACGATACGTGATAGCCAATGTACTCATGCATTGCATGGCAAACACATAAAACACCATTAGGGAAAGACCGACAGCAAGAGTGAAATAAGGCTCGCCCGTTTCTGGATTTATTTCCTTTCTCATCCGCTCTTTAATGGTATTTACATCGCCATCTGCAGATTCTATACTGTATATGGTTGACATAGTGCCCACAAACACTTCTCGTGCAGCAAATGAGGTTACAAGAGCAATACCTACCTTCCAGTTAAAGCCTAGTGGCCGTATCATTGGCTCTATTCCCTTCCCTAGTTTAGCTACATAGGAGTTTTCTAATTTATAAGAGGCCACCTTATCGTTGAGTTCTGCCTCGGTGTACTGAGTTCCTACCAATGAAGCCTTTACATGTTCTTCGGCATTAGCAATATTGTCACCAGGCCCATAGGTGGCCAATACCCATAACACAATTGAAACAGCTACAATTATCTTTCCTGCTTCAAACGAGAATGTTTTTACCTTTTCTAAAATGGTTAATCCAACATTTTTCCATCGTGGAGTTTTATACGTAGGTAACTCCATAATTAAAAAACTACGCTCAGTAGTTTTCATAACTAACTTTAGAATATAGGCCGAGATAAGTACAGCAATAAACCCAAGAAGGTATAGACTTAATAATACTAAACCTTGCATATTAAACACGCCAAACAAATATTCATCTGGTATTACCAAGGCAATAAGAATCGTATAAACTGGCAAACGAGCGGAGCAACTCATAAGCGGAGTAACAAAAATGGTAATCATTCGCTCTTTCCAATTTTCGATGGTTCTAGTGGCCATAATTGCTGGTATGGCGCAGGCCACACTAGAAATAAGAGGTACAACGCTTTTGCCATTTAAGCCAAATTTGCGCATAATCTTATCCATTAAAAATACCACGCGTGCCATATAGCCGGACTCCTCCAACAAGGATATAAACGCAAACAAAATGGCTATTTGTGGAATAAATCTGAGCACACCTCCAATACCCGGTACTAAACCTTTGGCTAATAAATCAGTAAAAACACCTTGTGGTAAATTCGTAGAAAGCCAAACAGATAACTCTGAAAATACCACATCAATTAAGTCCATTGGCCAACTTGCCCACGCAAAAATGGCTTGAAACATTACAAACAAAACAGAAAGAAAAATAACATAGCCCCAAATTTTATGGGTAAGAATTCGATCGATTTTATCAGAATATAATTTAAGGCCAACCCCTTCTTTCTTAACTTCTACCTGCTTAACCAAACGATTAATTTTACCATAACGCAAGGTTGTATCTTTTGCCTGTACACTATCTGGGTTCGCAATTTTTCCTTGGGTAGTTATTTGCTGAAGTGCCCAATAACTCGTGTCCTCGGGATGTTCTGCTAAATAGGCGGTTATTCCATCTTTGGCAAGCTCGGTAACATCAAAAAAGGTGTTTCCGCTTGGTTTCGATTCTTTTTCGAATGCTTTCTTTAGTTCCTCAATACCTTCGCCTTCTCTAGCATTGATAGATATAATGGGTGCATCCAGTTCTTTCTCTAGCAATTTTAAGTCGAAGCCTAACCCCATACGGTCGGCCATATCAACCATATTTAAAGCGAGAATTACAGGTAAGCCCAAATCTTTCATTTGAGTAAATAGCAAGAGGTTCCGCTTAAGGTTAGAGCTATCTAAAACCACAACAAGAATATCAGGAAAAAGGTCGTCTTTTTTATTAAGCAGAATATCTGAAACTACAGTTTCATCGTTCGATTTCGGGTAAATACTATAGGTGCCCGGTAAATCAATAATTTCAATTTTCTCATTATTTGAAAGCAGGCAAATACCGGATTTCTTATCAACCGTAACTCCAGGAAAATTTCCGATTTTTTGATTGAGACCTGTTAATTGGTTAAATAAAGAAGACTTGCCAGAGTTGGGATTGCCAACTAAGGCTACGCGTTTAACCATTTTTGTGCTCATTAATCAACTAGAGATATGGTATGCGCCTCTGCCTTGCGAAGCAATAAACTATATCCTTCTACATCAATGCAAATGGGGTCACCAAGTGGAGCAGCAAATTTCATTTTAACATTGGTGCCAGGTAAGCAGCCCATATCCAACAGCTTTAAAGATAAGTGATCGTCCTTGAAACAACAGATAGTTCCGTTCTCCCCAGGATTTAAATCTCCAACTGTTTTTGCTTTGCTCAATTATTTAGAATTATTATAAACAATGCAAATGTAGTTGGCTTACCCCAATATAAAAAATGACTTAAATCATATAAAATGCGATTTTTTACAAAATTTTGGCCTGGTTCCTATCTAGAATGATTCTTTCTAAAAGCCTAAATCCCATTGCACGTAAAACCAAAAGAGGCAATACTATATTAGTATCGCCTCTTTTAATAACCTAAGCTGATTTATAACTATTCTATAACAATTTTCTTATTTACCGCTTTATTCCCCTGCACTACTTGCAATAGGTAAATCCCTTTTTTAAGACCCGAAAGGCTAATTTCCTTATCGTAAGTTCCACTAAAATTTTGCAAATATTCGGCATACACTTCCTTGCCATTAATATCGGTTACTCTTACACTTGTTGCTTTTTCCTTTCCTTGAAAAGCCAATTGAAACGTGCCATTATTTGGGTTAGGATAAAAATTAAAATCATCCAATTTAAGAGCCTTATTATCTTCCAACGAAAAGGCATCCTTGTCATCAGCACTCATATCTTCTATGTGCAACACTATTTTACTAACAATCACTTCAACCTTTACATTTTGCTCGTCTCCATCTTCTCCTTTAATAATGATGATTTCTTTGGTGATTTTTTGACCATTCTCACCTTCTTCTACCCACACCATATTGCTAGAGTGCACGGGTGATTGATTGTTTTCTTTCCATTCATCATAATCTACTTCTTCGCCATTAACAACTACATGGTGGTTGCCATCTTCATCCACGCTTACTTCAACTTCCATTCTTTCTTCGATATGAAGGCTGTCTCCATCACCTGATTTAAACATAAACACATTCCCCGAACCTTCGTGAAACTCATCCATATCAATCTCTTCTCCATTTTTAAAGATATGCTTGGTGCCATCTTCGTCAACCGTAACTTCGATGTTAATGTCTTCATCCCCATCGTTTTCTTGTGAGATAAACATTATTTTATGATCGCCTTCTTTAGCTATTTCTTCAAGGTCTGCGTGCTCCCCATTTTCTGATATAAATATCATTGTATGCTCTCCATCCTCTTTATGTAAGGTGGACATATCAATCTCCTCTCCATTTTTAAAAATGTGCTTAGTGCCATCTTCATCTACAACAACCTCTATTTTCATCTCTTCCCCATCTTCATTGTCTGAGAAAAAAACCATTTCGTTTTTTTCTCCAGCACCAGCTCCGTCTACCTTTATAACAATGTGTTTGCTGCCGTCCTTAGTTGATATGGATTTGGTTCCACCATTCATCACCATTAAATTAATCCCTTCTAACTCAGGATCATTTTTCATCTCATCTATACTGCTATAGGATTTTTCGGTTACAACTGTTTTCCCATCAATCTCTTGTTCTAACTTGAGGTTATATTGTTCTACGCCATTTTTATTTTCAACATCAATTTGAACTTTGGTTTGTTGTATTTTTGTTTGACTAATCCCTACTACCGAAAGTAAGATTAAGAGTGTTGTTAAAATATTCTTCATTTTTTTTGTTTTTTGTTTCTTCAAATTACGCACATCACATGTTAAAGGGTAGTTAAAGAATGTTAAAGAATGTTAAAATCGGACCACAAGAATAGATAAACCGTATTTTTGAGAAACGATTTAGATTATTGCATGAACAATAAAGTTATTTGGACCATTATTTCCTTAATGACACTGTCATTAATTGGGCTCACCTCATTTCAGGTGTACTGGATAAATAATGCCATTAAACTAAGTAATGAGCGTTTTAATAAAGACGTGCACGAATCATTAAATATGGTGGCCTATAAGCTTGAGCGAAACGAGCTTGCCAATGTTGCCTTAAAAAACAGTTTCTATTTTATAACCGACAGCGCCACCTCATTAAAAAGGCAGGAGGATAACAGAGAGCGTAATTTGAGCACAAAAAACGAAGATATTAACATTGTTATTTTCGATTCTTCCAAAACATCCTCTGTGGTTTGGGCAAGAACTTCATCACCTCAAACATTTAAACGAACAACAGTTAGTCACACAATTGATCTAGATGATTCCATTGGAGGAGGAGACTTTCGTGTTGAAATTATTGTTTCAGCTGATTCCAATGGTTATGATTTAACAGCACAACGCATTCTCAAAAAAACAGAAGAGTTTAATAGTGTAGTGCATGCCATGGTTACCGAGGAAACTATTGATATACAAAGGCGCATTCATCCAGAGGAAATAGATAGTTTACTTAAGCTTGAGTTTAAAAATAAAGGCATTGATATTTATTTTGACTTTGGGGTGTATGATAAAAATAAAGACCATTTTGTGTTTATTGATACTGCCAAGATGGACAAAGAACTTCTAATCGAAAGTCCTCTTAAAGCATCTCTCTTCCCAAATGATATTTTAAGCAATGCTACTTTTTTAGTAGTAAACTTCCCTGCCAAAGATCAGTTTCTGTTTAGTAAAATTCTGGCCACTTTAAGTAGTTCTATTATTCTTCTATTAATAATAATCGCTTGTTTTTCCTATGCTATTTACATCATTCTAAAGCAGAAAAAGCTTTCTGAACTAAAGAATGATTTCATTAATAATATGACCCACGAGTTTAAAACGCCCATAGCCACAGTTTCATTAGCAGCAGAGGCATTAGGCGATGCAGATATATCGATGAATAAAGCCCATGTTAATAAATACCTAGGGGTTATTAAGGATGAAACAAGCAGGTTAGGAACGCAAGTAGAAAGGGTGTTGCAAGCTGCCACCATGGAAAAAGAAGAGCTTCAGATTAGTAAATCAAGACAAAACTTACACGACCTAATTAAGGAGTGCGCTGAAAAAACTAAGATGCAGCTACCTCAAGATAGCTCTATTAATTTACAACTAAACGCAACCAATTTTATTACTGAGGTAGATGGTCATCATTTTTATAATGCCATCACCAATTTGCTAGATAATGCTATTAAATACGCAACCAAAGCCTCTCAAATATCCATTACTACTGAAAACACAGGCGAAAGTATTCGCATCAACATCAAAGACAACGGCATAGGGATTAGCAGTGATCAACAGAAGCATGTTTTTGATAAATTCTACCGTGTGCCCACAGGCAATATTCATAATGTTAAAGGGTTTGGCCTAGGCTTAAACTATGTGCAATATGTGATTAACGCACATCAAGGAGTCGTTTCTGTTTCTTCAGAATTAAAAAAAGGTAGTGTATTTACCATTGAACTTCCTCTATGAAAGGTAAAAAACTACTAATTGTAGAAGATGATCAAAACCTAGGTCAAATATTGAGTGAATACCTCAGCTTAAAGGGGTATGAATCTTTTTTATTTAGAGATGGCGAAGAAGGCCTAGCTGCCTTTAAAGCCCAAAGCTACGATTGCTGTTTGTTAGATGTGATGATGCCCAAAATGGACGGCTATACGCTTGCTAAAGAAATTAGAAAAGTAGATAAACAAATCCCATTCTTATTTCTTACGGCCAAGTCTATGAAAGAAGACAGGCTGAATGGATTTAAACTTGGTGCTGAAGATTATATTACCAAGCCTTTTAGTATGGAAGAGTTGCTGCTTAGGCTAAACGTAATTTTTAGACGAGGCAATAGGGTTGAACGAGAAAAGCTTGAGGAATTTACATTAGGCAAAATTTTGTTTAACCCTAAAAAACAGGAACTGCAAGTACTTGGTAACACAACCAAACTAACTTCAAAGGAATCTGCTTTGCTTAATCTTCTTTGCGAAAATATTGATAGCACCTTAGACCGTAGAGCTGCTCTTAAAATAATATGGGGCGATGACAGCTACTTTAATGCCAGAAGCATGGATGTGTATATTGCCAAATTAAGGAAGCATCTAAAACCAGAAGAATCCATCAAAATCATCACCATTCACGGCCAAGGATTTAGGTTGGTAAAGGATTAATCAGAAAGAATAGGATATTGGAGAGATGATTACTCTACCTGAAATTTAAACTTTTCTATAATGTAATAGATAAAGTTAAAAGAAAGTGCTGAATTTGAAGTTGAATCTTCCTCTATCTCCTCACTTGTTTCCCAAAAAGCCAGTTTTGTTTCTGTAGATTTTGCAGAAGACGTAACTTTAGGTTTTTCTTGAGATGAGTTTAATAATTGCTTACTTTTAACAGCGGTGCTGTCAGACTCTGGAGTTGATTTACCAATATTTTCAGGTTCTGTAAGGGCAAAAGAGTTATTCCCCAGCGCAAAAACAAATAATAATAAAACTAAACTAGCCATGTTTTTTAACATATTCTTAGGGTTAGGCACTTGTAAATATACGCAGCTCCTTTAAGAAAGTTGCGCCATTAACAAAAATTAACAATTCGCATGACGATTGAATGGAAAGATTTTGAAAAAGTAGAGCTTAGAATAGGCACTATTATTAAGGCTGAAGTATTTAAAGAAGCTCGAAACCCAGCTTATATTTTGCATGTAGATTTGGGAGAACTAGGCATTAAAAAATCCAGTGCTCAAATAACAGACCTTTATAGTTTAGAAAGCTTAATTGGCAAGCAGGTAATCTGCGTAACCAACTTTGAGCCTAAGCAAATTGGCCCCATTCGTTCCGAAATACTAGTTACGGGATTTAGCGATACGGAAGGCCATATTGTATTATCATCCGTAGATATGCCGGTACCCAATGGGCATAGATTAATCTAGGTATCTTATCTTTATGTTAAAGAAATGATGATGAAATTTAAAAGTAGAAGAGACATATTATTTTCATTTATTATGTTGGGTACCAGTTTCGTTTTGGTAGCCACCTCTACGCTTGGGATTATCACTTCAAAATTCGAATCTATCCCTATTTGGGTACATTTATTAGATGGAGCAGGTATTGTATTCCTATTGTGGATATTTTTTGGCACTCATTATGAATTAGCCAATGGGCTATTAACCTATAAAAGTGGCCCGATTAAAGGACGTATTAAAATCAATGATATTAGAGAAATCATACAAGATAAAACATTATGGGTTGGACTAAAACCAGCTACCGCCACAAAAGGACTTATTATTAGATTTGGCAAATTTTACGATGAGGTTTATATAAGCCCACAATCGAATGTCTTATTTATCAAAGAGCTTATTAAGTTAAACCCTAACATAAAAATCATACAAGAGTAAAATTTTTTAGAAAACAATTACCTACTTTGAGTCAATCTTACACATCCAACGCCCAATTATTAATTAGTAAATCAGCCTTACTGGCTAATATTGCTACTTATAGATCACTAATTAGCACGAACACCAAAATATTGGTAATGGTTAAGTCCAACGGGTATGGTACAGACCCGTTATTAGTAGCTAAAACCATTGAAAAAAAGGTTGACTATTTAGGCGTTGCATTCCCTACTACCGGATATGATTTAAGAGAAAACGGCATAGAAACTCCCATTTTTGTAATGGCCAGCAAACCCAGCGATTTAAGTAAGATGGCAGCCAACAAGATGGAGCCTGTGCTCTATTCTTTACAAATGGTAAAAGCCGCAGTTGAACTCAAACAACCTTTAAAAGTGCACATAGAAATCGATGCTGGTATGAAGAGGCTTGGATTGCTAAGTAAAGATATTAATGAAGCTATTGCACTCCTAAATGCTTCATCGGTAACAGTAATTAGTGCTTTTGCGCATGTGGTGGCTCCTGGAGAGGAAATACATGACGAGTTTACACATGCACAAGCTAGTTACTTCAATACCTGCTTTGAGCAGCTTTATAAAGGCTTATCTCATAAGCCATTTAAGCAGCTTATGCCAACAGCTGGCGTTAATCGTTTTAACCAATATCAATACGATATGGTACGCTTAGGTATTGGAATTTATGGGCATGACTCTGCCAATTTGCTCAATAACAAATTGAAACCAGTAGCAACTTTGCAATGCCAAATATTACAAATTGTTGCCGTTGGTAAAGACGAAACGATCGGTTATAGTAGAAAAGGAAGTTTACCCTATAATGGAAAAATTGCGACCCTTAGTATTGGTTATGGCGATGGTTATTTACGTGTTTGTGGCAATGGGAAAGCCGAAGTTTATATCAATGGCCAAAGAGCCAAAACGGTAGGCACTATTTGTATGGATTTAATAATGGTAGATGTTACCCATATTGATTGTGAGCCTGGTGACCTGGTAGAACTTTTTGGAGCCAATATATCCATTAAGGAAATGGCAGATGCTACCAAAACCATCCCATACGAAATACTTACAAACATAAATGCTAGGGTAGAACGCGTTCTTGTTGACTAACCATTCATCAACAAAAGACAAACTGATGGCAAAAATTGATTAAATTAGAGTTTTACTCATCTTAACCCTATTTTGTCATGATCAAAAAAATATCTTTTTTATTCCTAATCGGAGTCATTGTTTCATTTACATCACCTCCCAAAAAATCTAAATTACAGTCAAAGGTAGAAGCTCTTGCAGAGCAAGTAGAAGCCAAAACGATTGAATGGAGGCATCATCTCCACCAAAACCCAGAGCTTTCAAATAGAGAGTTTAAAACAGCAGAATATATTGCTGCACATCTTAAATCATTGGGATTAGAAGTTCAAACTAATGTTGCGCATACTGGTGTTGTGGGTATATTAAAAGGCGGCAAACCAGGGCCTGTTGTGGCACTTAGAGCCGATATTGATGGTTTGCCTGTTCCCGAAAGAGTAGATTCTCCATGGAAATCGACCGTAATAGGTGAATTTAATGGCAACGAAGTGCCGGTTATGCATGCTTGTGGACACGATACGCATATTGCCATTTTAATGGGCACTGCCGAAGTACTATCAAAAGTTAAATCTGAACTTAAAGGAACAATTAAATTTATCTTCCAACCAGCCGAAGAAGGTGCTCCAGAAGGAGAAGAAGGCGGAGCCAAATTAATGGTAAAAGAAGGCGTTCTTAAAAACCCCGATGTGGAAGCTATCTTTGGATTGCATATTTCATCAGGTACACACGTTGGTAAAATAAGCTATAAGCCAGGTGGCACTATGGCAAGCTCTAATTCATTTGACATTATTATTCATGGTAAGCAAGCACACGGTTCTCGTCCTTGGAGTAGCATTGACCCAATTGTAACTGCTGCACAAATTATTAATAATGCACAAACAATCGTAAGTAGAAATATGCCATTAACAAAAGAAGCGGCTGTAGTTACCTTTGGTAGTATCCACGGTGGTGTTCGTAGTAATATTATCCCTGAGGAAGTAAAACTTGTAGGAACCATTCGAGCACTTGATAATGATATGCGCGACTTAATTTTCGAACGACTTACCACAATCGCTACTAAAACTGGAGAGAGTAATGGTGCAACAGTTGAAGTAAACATTCACGAAGGATATCCTATCACTTATAACAATCTTGATTTAACTGCTAAAATGTTACCAACATTACAAAGTGTTGTCGGGTCTGATAATGTTAATCTTATACCAGCAGTAACAGGGGCAGAAGATTTCTCTTTCTTTCAAAGAGAGGTTCCAGGATTTTACTTCTTTTTAGGAGGCACTCCTGTAACAGTAAAAGAAGAAGATGCTCCTTCGCATCACACACCTGATTTTTATGTAGAAGACGATGCCTTGGTAATTGGCATTAAGGCTATGAGTCGTATGGTGGTTGATTATTCAATGTAAATTTTAATAACTACACGTCATTGCGAAGGAGGAACGACTGAGGCAATCCGTTTCAAGTGAGAAGATTGCTTCCTGCCTCGCAATGAAGACTTCTAGTCAGGGGGTGAATGTGTAAAGCTTTATACATTCACCCCCTGACTTTTAAACCTCCACCGATAAACTATGAAAAACATTATTGCAATCCTACTCCTATTGGCTTTTGGCTGCTCCGTTGATAAGCACCAAGAAGACAAGTCCAATGTTGAAACCTATAAACCAGAACTGGTAGAAGGCCGATATAATGTAGCCATATTAATTATGGATGGCACTTTTAATACGGAGCTAACAGCACCTTATGATATTTTTC
>CAZDQR010000062.1:0-13032 GCA_964507315.1 uncultured Roseivirgaceae bacterium | reverse complement strand
TATGCAATTTACAAAGATTATATTATGTAGCTAAGTGATTATCTCTATACATTTTACCCTTAAAAAAGGAGAAATGATTGCTTTATTAGGCGAAAGTGGATGCGGCAAAAGCACTATGCTTCAAATTTTACAAAAATTCTATTCCCCCGAAGAAGGTAATATATCATTGAATGGCACCAGTGTTTGGAATTCAATTTCGCATGTAAGCTGGCGGTCGATACTAGGGGTAGTACCTCAAGACATAAAAATATTTAGTGGCACGCTCCTAGATAATATTTGCATGGGTGATGTGGCCAAAGAAGCAGAACAAATTATGGAGTTTTGCAAAAACTATGGTTTTGCACCATATTTTGAACAATTTCCGCAAACCTACCTTACACTGTTAGGAGAAGAAGGGTTAAACCTTTCGGGTGGGCAAAAACAATTAGTTGCATTGGCCAGAGCATTATACCAAAAGCCTCAACTTTTATTATTAGACGAACCAACAGCTGCTATGGATCGGAATATGGAGCAATTTGTACTCAATTTATTACAAAAACTAAGAGGCGAAATGGGCATTATTTTGGTTACACACCGACCCAAACCAGCCTATCACACCGATAGGATCTATATTATAGAAAATGGAGAAGTGATTGCACATGGTACACCAGATGAATTGCGGTTGACACAAAACTTATTTAGCGAATCACTAGTGTTAGTTTAAATAGTTGGAATGCGACTTAAAGTCGTGCTCCGGATAAGTTATCCCCAAACTTTTGTGCCTTCGGTGCAATTTTGGCAGATATTAATGCTTTTACGCTTGGTGAGTAATTGGCTCCGGAACGAATTGTAGGAATCTCCTTCCCATATTTTTTCTAATTTTGTATCTTTTAGAGAGCCTTGAGTATGTTCTGCATCTTTATCAAAACAACATGGCACAATGCTGCCATCCCACGTAACTACGGTGCTGTGCCACATTTTCCAACATTGGTTCTTGAGGTTCGCCTTAAGCTCATACTCTAACTTCTCGGGTTGACCCAACTCATCTGGTGCCTTTGAGATTCCTGGTGAGTGTTTGGTTGATTCTGTTTTTTTGTATCGGCTATACTTTTCTATGCTTGGCATTAATTCATTGCCATGCTTATAATCGTACAACTGTGCCGTTTTAAAGGCTACTTTATCCACTCCAACTTCCTTACCAAGTGCTTTTACCTCATCTATTTGGTGCTCGTTAGGCTTAACTACTAAAAACTGAAATACGATGTAGGGAGTTGTAGAGTTTAGTTGTTTCTTCCACTTAATAATGTTTTTTGTTCCTTCAATCACCTTGGTTAGCTTACCACCAACACGGTAGCTTTCGTAGGTTTTTTGTGTAGTGCCATCTATAGAAATCACCAACCTGTCTAGTCCTGATTCAATTGTCTTTTTTGCATTTTCATCCGTTAAGTAATGTGCATTGGTGCTTGTGGCGGTATAAAGGCCTTTGTTGGATGCATAATTAATAAGTTGAGTAAACTCTGGGTGTAAATAGGGCTCTCCTTGAAAGTATAGCAATAGATAAGAAGCAGTAGTGGCAATTTGGTTGACCGTATTTTTAAATAATTCTACATCCAACATTCCTGTAGGCCGTGTAAAAGCGCGTAGCCCACTTGGGCACTCTGGGCATCGTAAATTGCAGGAGGTTGTGGGCTCAATTGATACACTCACTGGTTGCCCCCAGACCAATGGTTTTTTGCTCCATAGCGAAAAATAATAACTCGTTGTAATTAAGAATAAATTCTTAAAACGAGCAAAAGTTAATTTACTTAACCAGTTAATACTATCGTTAAATTGCGGTGTTAGCATTGGGCGAGCAAGCTAGTAAAAATTCAATTGTTTTTTGAGATTATATTATAGAGATTTGAGTATGCTAAATAAACTGCTTGTATTATTTGTAGTGTTATCACTCGGGTTTAATTCTTTTTCGCAAGAATTAAGTAAGAAAGCCACAGTATCTGTTTTAACCGTTGAACCTGGACACGAAGAGTTGTTTGCTGCTTTTGGGCATTCGGCCATTCGAATTCAAGACTCAGCTACAGGCCTTGATAAGGTGTATAATTTTGGCACCTATTATTATAATCAGCCCTATTTTTATCTAAATTTTGCTAGAGGCTATTTGCTTTATGGCCTTTCTGTGAGTAAGTGGCAACGTTTTCAAGGTTATTATGCTTATTTTAATAGGCAAGTGGAGGCTCAGTATATTAATTTAACACAAGATCAAAAACAGAAAGTATTCGACTTTTTAGAGAATAATGCTAAGCCCGAGAATAGTATGTATTACTACGATTATTTTTATGATAATTGCGCTACTCGTATTAGGGATGTGTTTGAACAATCGTTAGGAGATAATATTAAAATTCCACAGGATTATGTTAGCAACCCTGGCCAAACCGTTAGGCAACTTACAGATACTTACATTGAAGAAGAATTTCCTTGGGGAAAGCTGGGTATAGATTTATGCCTTGGTTTGCCAATGGATAAGCATATGTCCGATTACGAGTATATGTATCTGCCCGATTATGTGAATGATGCATTTAAGGTAAGCGAAATTAAATCTGACTCAGGTTGGGGAAAAGCGGTATCGAAAACTGAAATAATATTGGAAAGCCGGCCCGTTGATGTTCCTAAAACTATGTTAACACCGTTTAGGGCATTTAGTTTAGTTTTATTGGTTGGCATTATGTTGTTAGTTATTCAACTTAAAATGGGCAAAAACTTTAAATTGTTTGACTTTCTTCTTTTCTTTATTACAGGGCTTATAGGGCTACTTCTATTATTATTATGGACGGTAACAGACCATAGTGCCGCAGCAGAAAACTTTAATTTACTTTGGCTATTGCCAACCCACCTACTAGTGTCATTTGCACTATTTAAAAGAAACACAAAACGTTGGGTGAATTGGTACATTGCATTACTAATCCCTTTTTCGGTACTGGTATTAATCTTTTGGAAAACTTTTCCGCAAGATTTAAACGAAGGCTTTATTCCTATCGTATTTTTGATCATTGTTAGATCTATTGCTATAACTTTAAGAAAATGAAAAAACTAGTAAGTATTATATTAATAATTATAGGTAGTGTTAATGCTTTTGGGCAGTCTATCGATAAGGCAACCAACATAAATGGCATTACTTTAGGTGCAAACCAAGCCAATTTTGGTGACGATCTTTACTTTATTACAGGCGATGAACCTGCCTATAATGAAGCTCCAAGTTTGCAATTTACTTTAAAAAGAAAAATAAGATTGGGTATACGCGATGCCTCCTACCAAGGCGATGAATATCGTAAATTTGGCAATTTTGAAGCAGCAAATATTACCTTTCAATTTTACGAGGGGGAGTTGTTTAAAGTGCAATGGACGTTTAGAAATAGACAAGCACTAATGGAGACCTATAATTATATGCTCGATATGTATGCCGATAAATTCGGTTCTTCTAAAGAGGAAGTATTTGATGATTTTAGGCAAGTAGAATGGCAAGGAAAATCTAAGTACTTACAAGTATTTATGGATACGGAATCAGATGTTACATTGGTTTTTGAAGATGTAAAACTGGCAAAGCGTGTGCAAAAAGTGTTGACAAAATCTAAGTAAGCGTTTAACTTACCTGTTTATGTTTAATTTTAAGCAAGCTCTATTAGAGCAACTTGCGGTTCATTTTATTGGTAATGCTGCGGATGAAGAGGGAATGAACCTCTCCAAACAATTAGTGCAAGTAAATGATGATATCTCTACACTTTTAAAATCTTACTTTTTAAAGCCTTTTAAAGAAGACGAGCTTTATACGTTTCATCACGAATCGGATTTAAATTTAAACGAAGTGTATCATTATGCTTCTGCCATATTTGATGATCCTGCAAGCCTTTATTTGCAATCTATTAATATTGCCAAGCACTTATACGAATCGTCTTCTCACCCCAATATTAAACCGGGCGAACTTTACATTTCCTATTTTGATGAGTGTGTAATTAATGGTGAAGTGGTGGAGGTGCTGGGCATATTTAAATCAGAAAATAAGGATACTTATTTAAAGGTTTACCCACAAGGTGATGGCTATGGTATAGAAGGAGACCAAGGGATAAATATTAATAAATTAGATAAGGGCTGTTTAATTTTTAACACCGAAAAAGAAAGCGGTTTTAGAGTTGCCGTAGTTGATAACACCAATAAATCGAGCGAAGCACAATACTGGCTAAGTAGCTTTTTGCATATTACACCTAATGAAGACAGTTACTACCACACAAAAAATTACATATCCCTTTGTAAGGATTTTGCTGAAGAGGCTTTCCCCGAAGCGGATAAAGTAGATAAAATTGACCTTGTAAATAATGCGGTAGAGTTTTTCTCCAAAAAGGAAGCATTTAATATAGAAGAGTTTAATAACGAAGTTATGCAAGACGAATCTATGATTGAAAAATTTGATAACTATAAAAGCACCTTTCAAGAAACCAATGACGTGCCTGCCTTCGATGAGTTTGCAATATCTAAAAATGCAGTAAAACAAAGCAAGCGAGGCATTAAGTCTGTTATTAAGCTAGATAAGAATTTTCATGTATATGTGCACGGCAACCGACAAAATATTGTTCGTGGTTTTGATGAGCAGTTGGACATGAACACCTACACCCTTTATTTTAAAGAAGAAAGCTAGCTGATACTTGGCTTAAAATCAGAGAGTGCTCTTATTTAACCGATTCCAATACAGTTCTAAAGGCAACTGCCTTATCTCCATATTTTTTGCTATGCTTAGCTTGTAATGCTTGGGCGTGCTTTGCTTGGTATTGCTGCAGATTACTCATAGATGCTGTAAAATACTGCACAGAAAAAGTTAGCTCATTTTCTTTTTGTAGAAGCACCTTATAAATTTCATAAGAGCTGAATAAGCCAGTGGCCATTACCTCTGCGATATGCGTCCCTTTCATCCAATCTAACCATTCATCTGCGATGGTAGAATCTACCGAAACCGTTACGTTATATAAAATCATATTATTAAATAGTGTGAAACTACAATTGTCTGATACTTAGAGGAATTAAAATTATATAATTAAACCGCTTACCTTTTGACTTGACAATGAATTAACAAACACTAAAATAGTATTTTTCTACGAAAGGGTTAAATTTATTTGTTCTTAGATTAAAATCTATTTGTTGTTTTTATTGAGTTCTTCATAAGTATGTTATTTCTTTGAGGTTAAAGAAAAAAACGCTTATCTAAAGTTTTAATATTGCTTTAATTTTTATGTTGTTAGTAGGCTATCTTGTTGCATTAATAATTTCCTTTTATCTCCTGGCAGAAGTCAGTGATCGGTATTTTGTAATATCGTTAGATAAGCTGTCTCATAAATTTAATATGAGTCATGATATGGCAGGAGCCACTTTTATGGCCATTGGCTCAAGTGCACCAGAATTATTTGTATCAATTATTGCGCTAGTTAGGCCTGGAGGGCACGAAGATATTGGTGTGGGTACTATTGTAGGGTCTGCACTATTTAATTTATTAGTTATTGTAGGTGCTGTTGCCGTAGTAAAAAATGCGGTAATTGCCTGGCAACCTGTAATTAGAGATTTGCTATTTTATGCAATAGCTATTCTCGGCTTGTATTATGTGTTATATAATGGCAAGATCGAATACTGGGAGGGAATCTTATTAATATCTATTTATGGTGTGTACTTATTTGCTGTGCTTAAATGGCGTAAGTGGTTTAAATACCAAGAGCTAGACGAGGATCCTGAAGAGGAAGAAGAAGAGGAAAAAACAGGTTGGCAAGCGATGTTTAAGCCATTGGATTGGTTGTTAGCTAAATTCTTCCGTAAGCCTGAACACTTTATGTCTAATTTTGCCTTATCAATTTTAATGATTGCTTTCTTATGCTGGATTTTGGTGGAGAGTGCAATTGGCATCTCTCATATACTAGATATTCCTGAAGTGGTTATTGCTTTAACTGTACTTGCTGTAGGTACTTCTGTGCCAGATATGGTTTCATCAGTTATTGTTGCCAAACAAGGGCGAGCAGGTATGGCAGTAAGCAATGCTATTGGCAGTAATATTTTTGATATTTTTATAGGTTTAGGAGTGCCGTGGTTTATTAAATCATTAGTTACTAATGATGCTATCTTTTTCGATATTAAAGGCTTAGATATATCTGTTGGCTTATTATTTGGCTCTGTCTTATTAATTTTATTTTTCTTAGTTTGGAAAAAATGGAAGCTAACTCAAAATTTAGGATTTACGCTTATTCTCCTCTACATCGTGTATGTTATTTGGGAGATATTTAGAGTTTACTTACCAGATGGGGCTTTTATGGAATGGCTTAATTTTTAGAAAACTCCATACAAAATAAGCTCTAATAAATTATTGAAGCTTTTTTATGATAATTATTACTTTTAGATCATCCAATTAATTATCACATCCTTTAGGATTCTAATTAAGAAGAAATTGCTACATTTAATTTCTATTAAGTAACCAATACCTATTCTATTAAATAATGGACGTTAACCCATCGCGTAGCGGCTGGCTCTCAGACTATTTAGAGTATCGCCAAACGATATTTAAATCCTTTTTAAAGGAAACGGCTTCCGATAGCCATCCGGAGCAATCTATGTATCGTATTTTGCAGCCATCGGGTATTATGTATGGTCATCCACTCAAAAATGAAAATGTGGCCGATACCACAGAGCTAAATAAACTTAAGCTCTTAATGGCTGAAAGCTTAATTAGTGGCTCACTTATTTACCATCAGCAAGAAATTAACAACGAAGATGATTTCTCCAAAGTAATTATGAAAACGGTTCATAAAATTGGAGATTTTTATAATAAGATTTATCCCGAACTTTCTGTATCTAAGCACACGTTTTTAGGTAAACAAAAATCTCCATTAGAAATAGCGGAGAAAATTTTGGAGAAGCGCGTTCGAAAGACTAGCCAAAAACAAAGTAATTATTGGGTTCAATTTTTCGATAACATTATTCTGTTCCTCGACATTTATTTTTTTGGGCAGTGGATGCACACGAGCTCAGAAAAAATGATTGCTGAGTTTTTTCAGCAAGAAAAGGACGAATTAAGGCTTAGCATTATTAAAGTAATGTCGGCTGCTGCGCATGCTAATAAAAATATAGAAGAAGAAGAGCAGGCACTCTTCGATTTCTTTTTAAAATCATCGCATTTATCAAGCAAGCAAAAAAAAGAAGCACGCATAGATTTTACGAAAGGAATTAGTTTAGCCGATATTTATATTCCTAATCAAAATTCGTGGTTGTTAAAAAAGTTTTTCCTTGAACTAGCTATTCTAACTGTATGGGTAGATCGAAAATTAGAAGATTCAGAGATGGTTTTTCTGAAAGCATTTTCTAAAAAAATGGGCTTTTATGAAGAGGATTTAGATAATAGCTTGTTGGCCGTTGAAGGATTTATTTTAGAAAACTGGGAGCAACTAAACCACTTACGTACAGGGCACGATTTAACAGAAATTAGTGTTGAATATCTAAAGCGCGTTAAGGCCAAAACGGATAAAAATGCTTTACGTATTAACGATGAATTAAAGAAAAACACCAACCTTACTAAGTTGTTGCTAAAATCGAAAGCAGAGGAATTGTCTAAAGAAGAAGAAAAACAATTACATACTGGACTTATTGGTGTTCTAAGAGCTGTACCTACTTTTGTAATAATAGGCTTGCCTATTTCTTACTTAACCTTGCCTATGTTGTTAAAAATATTGCCTCAAAAGCAGTGTTGATTTAAGAAGATAAGGGGTATTAATTACATCACTTTATTAATACAGTAGAAGAATATTTCATAGAATCTAGCAATATTGTTTTATTAAAACCCGTAGTAACTAGGGAGTCAATTAGCAACGTGCCAGCTATATTGTTTAACCACACATGTGTGCTTTGTTGAGTAGAATACACGGTGTTATCAGTTGCTTGTTCTACAATAATTTGCCTTATTTCGGCTGGAGAGCTTAAATACTTGAACTCAATTTTTCTGATGTTAGAACGGGCCGTTGGCAGTGCTGTATAAACAGTTTTTAATAGATTACTATTAGTTTCGGTAACATGCTCTTCTATGGTATAAGCAGTTTGCAACTGAGGCTTGTTTAAATCAGCACTTAGTAAGAGAAATAACTCTGTTGCCCAAAAAGAAGAGTCCGACTTTTCTTGCACCTTTTCTTCTTGCAACCCATTTATAATCGATTTTTTAAGCACCGTTAACTTGGCTTTTGACTGCTGCTCTATTATAGATTGAGTGAAAGATGGAAGATCGAAATATTTTTTTTCAATCAGTTTAGAAGGCTCAGGTGCAGTGCATTTAACACCAATTAGTATGAATAGTATAAGAGCGTATCTCATTATGAAACCAATACTTTACCCGTCATTTCTTTAGGAATTTCTATACCCATTATCGTTAAAATAGTAGGAGCCAAGTCACCCAATTTACCATCTGTGATTTGATAGGTGCCATTATTGGAAGCCAAAATACAAGGCACTAAATTAGTGGTATGTGCTGTATTGGGCGAACCATCTGGGTTTATCATAATGTCGGGGTTACCGTGGTCGGCAATAATGATTATGCTATAATCACTTGCTAAGGCTGTAGTAACTACTTTCTTTGTTTCTGCATCTACAGTTTCGCAGGCTTTAACGGCAGCCTCAAATACGCCTGTATGGCCCACCATATCTGGGTTGGCAAAGTTGAGGCAAATAAAATTGGCCGATTTCGCTTCTAATTCAGGAATTATTTTGGCGCTAATATCCGCAGCGCTCATCTCGGGTTGTAAATCGTAAGTAGCCACTTTGGGCGAAGGGCACAAAAGCCTAGATTCTCCCATAAATGGATCTTCTTTACCACCAGAAAAGAAAAAAGTTACGTGCGGGTATTTTTCGGTTTCGGCAATTCTAATTTGAGTTAAACCATTATCGCTTAACACCTCTCCTAAGGTATTAACTAAGTTATCTTTGTCGTAGGCTACTTTTACGTCTGTAAAACTATCGTCATAATTTGTCATAGTAACATAATACAAGTCTAGCTTCGTCATTTCCTGCTCAGGAAAATCTTTTTGCGTAAGTGCTTGGGTAATCTCTCGTCCTCTATCAGTTCTAAAGTTAAAATTAATAACGACATCACCGTCTTTAATGGATTCTGACCCTTCGATTATGATCGGTTTAATAAACTCATCTGTAACCTTGTTTTTATAGGAGTCTTCAATTGCATTCTTCCAATTAGAGGTTGTTGTGCCATCTGCTTTAGTCATTGCATTATACGCAAGCTGTACACGTTCCCAGCGGTTATCTCTATCCATTGCAAAATATCTACCGGTAATAGAGGCTATTTTACCAACTGAAGTATTCATATGCTCTTCTAAGCTAGATAAAAAACGGAGTCCACTTTTAGGATCGGTGTCTCTACCATCTGTAAATGCATGAACATAAACGTTACTAAGGCCTTGGTTTGCTGCTACCGAACAAAGCCCTTTTACATGATTAATATGGGAGTGCACACCTCCATCCGATACTAAACCTATTAAATGAACAGCTTTGTTATGTTGCTTTGCAAATGCAAAAGCATCTTTGATAACATTATTTTCCGCAATAGAGCCATCTTCAACGGCCTTATTAATTTTTACTAAATCTTGATATACCACTCGGCCAGCACCAATGTTCATATGGCCTACTTCGGAGTTGCCCATTTGCCCATCGGGCAAACCTACTGCACGGCCCGAAGCCTCTAATGTAGCGTGCGGGTAGTTCTTATATAAGCTATCTACAAAAGGCGTATTTGCAGCATTTATGGCCGAAATCGATTTGTTTTTGGCTATTCCCCAGCCATCCAATATCATTAATAAAACGTTCTTTTTCATCTGTTCACTAGTATAAAATCAACCTGATTATCATCGGGTTGCAAATATACATATAGAAGAGTAGCTTTGTTCTGTCTATGCGCGTAGAAAACGGTATAGTTTTAGAGGCTCTTTTATTATGAATCCATCAAAACCAATTTATTCGCTATTAGTTGCTTGCTTTGTTCTTTGTGCTTTTACAAGTAATGCACAGAATAAAACGGTTGCACAAGTTAAGTTGGTGCTAGAAGTTGGCAATGCTAACGAGTTATCAAAGTTTTTAAATGATAAAGTAGATTTAAATGTAGATGGCGAAGAAGGGACTTATAGCCACTCACAAGCCACAGGCGTTTTAAAAAACTATTTCAAAGAAAATCCACCTAAATCATTTCAAATAAATCACGAAGGGTCCTCCGAAAACGGCTTAATTTATGCCATTGGTGAGTACTCTACCATTGAGCGCTCGTTTAGAGTCTGGATTCGCCTAAAAGAAGTAAATGGGCAATATAAAATTCATGAAATGAGTTTTGTTAAGGAGTAATTAACAGATCAATGATTCCTTCAATAGGCTTGAAATAACATCCACAACATTCAGTTTAAGTATGCATGAATTATAAAACAGAAGATGCTATTTCTGACTTTATCAAGTTTGCTTTGCAAGAAGATATTGGCCCTGGAGATTACTCTTCGTTGGCAGCAATTCCAGCATTAGCAAAAAATACTGCACAGCTTATTATGAAGGATTCAGGCATTATTGCTGGAATTGAACTTGCTGAAAAAATATTTAGTAAAGTTGATACATCCCTAAAAACTAGCTTTTTTAAGAAGGATGGAGATATGGTTAATAAGGGAGATGTGATTTTTAAGGTGGAGGGAAGTGCACAATCTATATTAACTGCTGAGCGACTAGTGCTCAACTGCATGCAACGAATGAGCGGTATTGCTACTTACACCAATCAATTAGTTAAGCTAATAGAACATCACAAAACGCAACTTTTAGATACGCGTAAAACAACGCCCAATTTTAGGATAATGGAAAAGTGGGCAGTACTCATTGGTGGAGGGCAAAATCATCGATTTGCTTTATATGATATGATTATGCTAAAAGATAACCATATTGATTTTGCAGGAGGCATTGCCAAAGCAATTGGAGCAACGCATAGCTACTTAAAAGAGCACAAACTTAATTTACAAATAGAAGTAGAAACCAGAAATTTAGATGAAGTTAAGCAAGTGGTAGAAGAGGGTGGAATTGATTTTATTATGCTTGATAATATGTCGCCAATATTAATGAAAGAAGCCGTTGCATTTATAAATGGCCGCTATAAAACAGAAGCTAGTGGAGGTATTACGGAACTTACCATTGAAGCCGTAGCTGCAAGTGGTGTTGATTTTATATCTGTAGGTGCGCTTACCCATAGCTATAAAAGTTTAGATATGAGTTTAAAGGCAATTTAAGTAACTAATCAACTTTGTTTAAGCTGTTTTTATGCTTTAGAAGCAGATTATAGAATATTCTATGCCTATAAAACCTCCAGTTTTAAGCCTAGATTGGTTAAACAGTAAAGCCCCCTAATACCTGTAAGATTTTATAAGGAACAATGAATGCAAAAGACTAAAATAGGATAAATTCTATTTTAGTCTTTTGGCAGAAAAAAATAATCTTATATTTATAATCCTTAATCATCTATTTTATGGCACTAATTGGGTATTCCCTGTTATTACTTATTTCATTTTACATTTTAGCAGAAATTGGGGATAAGTACTTTGTTCCTTCACTTGATAAAATTTCAAAGGCATTCAATCTTTCTCATGATATGGCTGGTGCCACATTAATGGCTGCAGGCTCTAGTGCCCCCGAAATATTTGTTGCACTTATAGCTGTCTTTAAACCTGGAGATCACGGAGATCTTGGGGTTGGAACGATTGTGGGTTCTGCCATTTTTAATTTATTAGCCATTATTGGAGTTGCTGGTATTGTAAAAAAATCAACTATAGCTTGGCAGCCCGTAGTAAGAGATTTATTGTTTTATGCGGTTTCAATTATTGGTTTCTACATTGTATTAGAAAATGAAAGGGTTACGCTATTGGAATCGGTCATATTTATTTTGATGTACTTTTTTTATGTGTATTCCGTAATAAACTGGAAAAAATGGTTCAAGTATAAAGAGGTAGATATAGAGCCTGTGTATGAGGAACAAGGAGGGACAGGGCAAGGGTGGAAGTCGATATTTAAGCCCATCGATTTTATAATAAAAGTAATTGTTCCTCGCCCAGAAAGGTATTTTCAAGTATTCACAATTTCTATACTCTTAATAGCTGCTACATGTTGGATTTTGGTTGAAAGTGCTGTGCACGTTTCGGCCATTTTAGGCATTCCAGAAATGGTGATAGCGCTAATTGTACTAGGGATAGGTACTTCTGTTCCTGATATTGTATCGTCTGCTATTGTTGCCAAACAAGGTCGGGGCGGAATGGCGGTTAGTAATGCAGTTGGCTCTAATATTTTTGATATTTTTATCGGGCTTGGTTTACCTTGGTTTTTAAAAGCAATAATAGAAAAAGGGGATGTGCAAACCCATATCGAAGGCTTAGAAGTAGCCGTTGGGCTACTGTTAGGGTCTATTCTATTAATATTATTTGCCCTAATGTATCGTAAATGGGTACTAAATAAAGGCTTAGGTTACATTCTTATCTTACTGTACATCCTATTTGTAGTGTACGAAATTTTTGATTTATACATTCTCTAATAAAATCTAATAATTCTTTAAAACACCCACTCTTATTTTTAGAGGTGTGTTTACTATGCCCTAAAATTTATTTCACCTTTCTTACAACCCTTTCTTTTTTATATTGACTATCTTTTTAGGAAACGATAAATTATTGGTCAACAAACAAATTGATATCCACCGCAAGCTGGTTGAAGATAGCTTAGAAGGCAGCACCCGAGCGCAGCACGAGTTGTATAAGCTATACGCTGGGGCAATGTTTTATACCTGCTATAATTTTATGCATAACAGGGAGGAAGCTGAAGATATGCTGCAAGAGGCTTTTAGTGAGGCATTCTTAACCCTTCATCGGTTTAGGTTTGAATCAAGCTTTGGTACTTGGCTTAAACGGATTGTGATAAATAAATGTATAGAGATAATCACTTAGCTACATAATATAATCTTTGTAAATTGCATAT
>CAZDQR010000061.1:0-13075 GCA_964507315.1 uncultured Roseivirgaceae bacterium | reverse complement strand
GTGGCAAAAATGGTTAATAAAGTTGCCCTAGTAAACTTAAAAACCTCACTGTATTTAAAAGGCGTTACAGCGGCAATTAAACCCGGCAACACCCAAAGCGACATTATTAACACGGCAGCAGTATAAACGAGTAAGTATGATTGAAGCTTACCCAACTCCTCCCAAGAAACAGTACCAACAGTTGCTGCGGCAATAGCAAATACACCAATGGGAGTAAGTTTGATTATTAATTTATTTACTTGATTAAGCGCTTTGTTTATTACATTTAAACTCGATAAAAAGCCTTCTTTATCTGGCACTTTCATTAGGCCTAACCCAAGAATGATGCTAAATAGCACTATGGCAGGCACCTTGCTTGCAGATAATGAATAGAAAGGATTAGAGGGAATATATAAGCTCAAAAAATCAAGCTGTTCATGTGTTTCTACAAAAGCTGGGCTAAAGAAATTGCTCGATTGCCATTCTGGAAAAGCGAGTTGCAATACGAAAAGATTGAGTAGCCCGAAACCAATTAAAACAATAAGAATTTTGATTGCAATAGAGATAAGTTTTTTACCTGTATCCCATTTTAGTCTTCCAATATTTTCGATCAGTGAAAACACAATATAAGGCAACACTGTCATTTGTAACAATCCAATAAACGCTTGCCCTGCATAATCAAATGGGTAGGCATACTCGCCCAAAAATAGACCTGTTAAACCACCAAGTATTAAGCCTAATAAAATTTTATTAGATAAGGTGAGGGGAAGCTTAAGTTTTAAGAAGGTGGACATAGGTGCAAATTAAATCGGCTTATCAATTTTTCTTTAATAAATAAAGATACATAAACCTCTTTAAGCCCTACTATTGTAAAATGAAGTATTTCCATTTAGTGGTACTTATTATTACAACGCTGTTAGCAGGCTGCTCTTCCATTAAAAAAGCCATCGTCTCTCTCGAAGATAAGTATGCCTATAATGCAGGCTTTTATTTGGTAGATCAAGCAAGTAATAAGGTATTAATAGACTACCGAAGTGATAGATATTTTACGCCAGCTTCCAACACCAAAGTTTATACTTTATATGCGGCCAACACTGTGCTACCCGATAGTATGCCAGCCTTTAATTATGTGGAAACAGATACAGCCTTATTGGTTTGGGGTTTATCCGATCCAAGTTTTTTAAATCCACTGCTCCCCCAATCTCGCAGTTATTCGTTTTTGGCAAAACAAGAGCAGCTAATTATTTCTACTACAAATTTTATAGAACCAAGATTTGGGGCTGGCTGGTCATGGGATGATTATAATGGTGGCTATTCGCAGGAGCGAACGGGTTTTCCAATGTATGGTAATTCGGTACAATTCAACATAGATAGTATCAGCCATAAACAAGAAATTAATCCTTCGATATTTACAGATTCAGTTAACACAACCACTGCTGATAAATATGGCGTAGATAGACAGGAGTACAGTAACCAGTTTAATTGGAACATTGCAGAATGTTCAGATTGTGAACGATTAAGGCCTATTTATTTTAGTGATTATACAACAAAGCGTTTATTAGCAGATACATTAAAGATTCCTGTAAACATCAAAAACATGGAGTTACCTGCATCTGCCAAAACATTTTATAGCATCCCAACGGATTCCATATTAAAAGTAATGATGCAGGAAAGCGATAATTTTTTGGCAGAGCATTTGCTATTAAGTGTAGCAGGAGTATTAACGGATACACTTTCAACAGCTATTGCAATTAGAGAAGTAAGCCCAATGATAGAAGCTTTTGTACCCCATAAATTGGTTTGGCGAGATGGCTCAGGCTTATCTCGGTATAACTTAGTAACACCACAAAACATGGTAGCACTTTGGGGTCAACTTTATAAGGATATGGGAGAAGATCGGTTATTTAGTCTTATATCTGCTGGGGGCGAAAGAGGAACACTTACTCATTGGTTTAAAGCAGAAACACCTTACATTTACGGCAAAACAGGCACGTTAAGTAATGTTTTTAGCCTGAGCGGTTTTCTCATTGCCAAGTCTGGAAAACGACTAATTTTTAGCTATACAAATAATAATTACCCCGTGTCATCTTCTGACATAAAGAAAGAAATGGAATTGATATTAAGAAAAATTTATGAAAAATATTAAAGCGATAATAACTGTTGCAGTACTTTGTTCTGCTTTATTTTCTACCTCAGCTCACGCACAAGAAGTTGACAGTTTAGATATTAAAATTGGTCAAATGTTAATGGTTGGTTTTGGTGGCACTCAAATTAATGCCAACGACCCTTTACTAGGAGAAATTGCAAAAGGCAATGTGGGTGGTGTTATTTTATTCGAAAAAAACATAGACTCTACAGACTCTTATCACAGACTCAAAAACCTAATATTTACCTTACAAAAGGGAGCTAAAGTTCCTTTATTTATGGCCATTGATCAAGAAGGTGGGCGTGTTAATAGATTAAAAGCAAAATATGGTTTTCCACAATCTGTTACTGCCGATTATTTAGGAAAACTAGATAATGAAGACTCTACTCGATATTATGCACAAACTACTGCCGCCACACTAGCAGGCTTGGGTTTTAATACCAATTTTGCTCCTGTATTAGATTTAGCTTCTAACCCTAACAACCCTATAATTGCTAAAATTTGGCGCTCTTATGGAGCCGACCCTGCAATGGTAGCCAAGCATGCTGCTATAACAATAAGAGAGCATACTCGCTTACATATAATAACCGTAGGCAAGCATTTTCCTGGCCATGGGAGCTCTAAAGCAGATACCCATAAAGGAATGGCAGATGTTACCAACACTTGGAAAGAAAATGAACTTGACCCCTATAAAAGTTTGATTGATGCTGGATTACTAACGGGTGTTATGTCTGCTCATATTGTAAACAAAAGCCTAGACCCTAGTGGCCTGCCTGGCACTTTATCAGAAACCATTTTAGATGACATTTTACGAAAACGCTTAGGCTATGATGGTGTGGTTTTTAGTGATGATATGCAAATGCACGCTATTACCAAACATTATGGCATAGAGAAAGCGTTAGAACTAGGCATAAATGCTGGTTTAGATGTAGTAATCTATTCCAATAATATTAACTCCTCTAAAGACCGAAAGTTTGATTACCTCCACTCGCTTATAAAGCAATTGGTTCTTGACGGTAAAATTAGACAAGAACGAATCGACCAATCGTATAAGCGAATTATGAAGCTTAAAAGTGGAGTTTTGTAATTAACTTCAAGTGCTTAATTCATTTAAAAACTGATATTAATCATTTAAAAAAATCAATCTTATAAACTTGTTTGAATTAGATTTGAATATTATTATTATTATATTTTTTAAACTAATCAAACAAAAAATGAAAAGAACAATTACAATTATTGCATTAGGATTATTTTTAATGGCAAGCACCCAGTCTTGGGCACAGGAACAAGGACAAATTAGAGCTAGCGTATCTTTAGCTTTGGGTACAGAAGCGGCCATAAGTGATACTGGAGACAGTAAGCTTGGCATGGGTATTAACATTGGTGGAGACTATTTCGTAATCGATAAACTTAGCATAGCGCCTAGTTATACATTCTTTTTTAAATCTTCTTACGGTGCTGATACTGATTTTGGGAATACAGAGCTTAGTGTAAAATCTAGTTCATTTAATATTGATGGTAAATACTATTTATTAACTGAGGGTGTTAATCTCTATGGTTTATTTGGAATATCATTTGCTTCGGCCAAAGTAACTGCTAACTTTTTGGGCACTCCAATTGATATAAAAGATAATAAAACAGGCATAAACATTGGTGCTGGAGTTGATTTTGATTTGAGTGATAAGCTCTTTTTAAATGGCCAAGTAAAATATAACACACCATTAGAGCAGTTAGTTATTGGTGTTGGTGTTGGATACGTTATTAAATAATCAACCTTACTTATTAAATAAAAAAAGAGGCTAAAGCCTCTTTTTTTATTTCCTTAACTTTTTAATCTTCTGCTTTTGTGAGCCTACTTTATTAAAGTAGCCATTATAGCCTTGCAAATTAACTCAAGCTTGTTACAAAAAAATTATCGCTCTACCACCGGGCATAAAGAATTTGCTGTTGCCAAGCAATCATTATAATTGAATTAATGTCTTATCTTTAAAAGAACAAAATTCAATTATCATGTCCCTTAAAACCCTTCTTCTTGTTGTCTTTAGTTTATCTATTGGCACAGTATTAGCTCAGAAAAAAATGAGCAAAACTAAAAAAGCCATCATTGCTTCGGTAGAGAAGCATGAGGCAAATCTTATCGAAATTAGTGATGAAATCTGGGGTCTTGCAGAAACAGCGTTTGATGAAAATCAATCATCAAAAATACTTGCAGACTATGCCGAGAAACAAGGATTTACAGTAGAACGTGGTGTAGCAGGTATGCCTACGGCTTTTGTTGCTACCTATGGCTCGGGTAAACCTGTAATTAGTGTGCTAGGTGAGTTTGATGCACTTCCAGGCCTTTCCCAAAAAACAGAACCAACAAAATCACCAATTAGTGAAGGTGCTCCTGGCCATGGTTGTGGCCATAATATATTTGGTGCAGGAAGTTTAGGTGCAGCAATTGCCATTAAAGAACTTATCGAAAGCGGGCAGCTAAAAGGAACCGTAAAGTTTATGGGAACCCCAAGTGAAGAAAAATACTTCGGTAAAATATGGATGGTTCGAGAGGGAATTTGGGATGATGTAGATGTAAACATTAGTTGGCATCCATCTGCTCAAATAAAAGCTGATGTGCAAAGTTCATTGGCACTGGTAGATTTTAAGGTGGAGTTTTATGGCCAAGCCGCTCATGCATCTGCTGACCCATGGAATGGTCGTAGTGCATCGGATGCTTTAGAACTTTACACTACCGGAATCAATTATTATAGGGAGCATGTTAAGCCAACCGTTAGAATGCATTACCATATCCAAGATGGTGGGCAAGTAGTAAATGTAGTGCCAGATTATGCTAGGCTTTGGATGCGTGTTCGTGATACAAAACGCTCAGGCATGATGCCCGTGTATAAACGTGTGATGGAAATGGCCGAAGGCGCTGCGATTATGGCCGATGTAGATTATAAAGTAACTCTCATTTCTGGCATATATGAAGTGTTGGTAAACCGTGAAGGCGGAAAAATAATGCGGAAAAACCTAGAGCTACTAGGACCTATTGAGTACACAGAATCAGAAACGGCCTTTGGTAAAAAAATTCAGGAGAGCACAGGCAAAGAGCAAGTTGGTATGGATAGCAGCATTAAACCTCTTGAAGACACCAGGGAGAATCCTGGTGGAGGATCTTCTGATGTTGGAGATGTAAGTTGGAATGTAGCCAACATTAACCTAGGGGTTACTACGGCACCTAAAGGTACGCCTTGGCACTCGTGGGCTGTGGTGGCTTGTGGGGGAATGAGCATTGGCCATAAAGGATTAACATATGCTTCTAAAGCAATGGCCATGACGATGGCCGATTTGTTTGAAAATCCAGATTTGGTTAAAAAAGTAACCGAAGAGTATAAGCAACGTAAAGGAGATGAAGTATATAAAGCCATTATTCCTGAAGGGCCTCCACCAATTAATAATAACGGCAATTAATTGTTTTTCTAAAATAAGAATGAACTCTTAGTTCTAACTACTTTGCTTGAAACTCAAGGTAGAGGATATCTCAGTTCAATTTAAGCTAAAATTTGTATCTTTAAATTACTGCTGATATTGGCAGTTTTATTTCCTTTTTTTAACTTATGAACATTACTAAATTTTGGCTTCGAACTCTCGGTATTTTGGGTCTTCTTGGCGGCCTTACTCTTTTTGCAGGTGATATGTTATTTTATTATAACGGAAGCAATACTGATTTACTCCATAACATGAGTATTTCAACGGATGCAAAAATTATTGGAAGTGGAGTAACTGCATTGGTGGGCTCTTGGTTGTATCTGCTCGGTTTAGGTCAAGTGTATTATGCGTTTAAATCTGCTTCTGCACTAGCTCGAAATATAGTATTTATAAGTTTTGGAGCTATTTTAATGAGTTATGGTGTAATTCATGGTACTTTTGTGGCTATTGCCACTTCTGCTAAATTAGCTGTACAACATAACTTGGATTTAGAAGCAACAGTAGAACTAGCTTCAAAAGCTAATGATGCTCTTAGGATATTGATTTACCCAATTTTTGCCTTACTCTCAGTCGTTTTTATATATCAAGTATGGAAAAAGAACACCTTATATCCACGGTGGATATTAATGTTTTTCCCATTAGTTCTTTTTATTTTACAAGGACTGTTTGATATGTTATTCACAGGAAAGGCGTGGGTAATATTTATGGGCGGATATTTAAATTTAATGCTCTTCGTTTTTTTTACCGCATCTACCATTGCGTTGTGGAGAAAACCCTAAAGAATTGGGATTATATTAAATGGTGATTAGGGTTTAAGGCAAGTGAAGTGTTATAATACTAAAGCTTTTGGACTATGTATAAAAATAGAGACCCTCGTGCTAAAAATAAAAAGTTACTAGTAGCTAAATATCGCAAGCAGGAGCCCAATCTGTTAAACTTTGGCAAAGAAGAGAATGTCCCTTTACTACAAGCTCAAACGTCTTCACCTTTAGGTCTTGAAAAATATACTGGTACTTGGGGCGAAGACCAAATTATGCATGTATTGCGAAGGTCTCTTTTTGGCGTAAAGAATAATGATCTTCAACAATACAAATCGTTAACCTTAGATCAATCAATTACAAAACTCTTAACACCAAGTGTGGCTCCGGCTCCTCCTGTTAACGATTATAACGAGCTTGAAGATATTGGAACCGATCCTTTTGTGGCATTAGGTGATACATGGATTGAAGCTCCTTACCATAACGATTTTGAAGGAGGAAGAACAATATCTCTGAAGGGATGGTGGATATCCAATATTCTAAACCAAGAAGCTAACCTTTCAGAGAAAATGGGCTTTTTTTGGCATAACCTATTGGCTATTCAAACTTGGGATGTGTTTACAGGTAAAGCAAGTTATCAATATTTGGAGATGCTTAGATCTAATAGTTTTGGCAATTATAAAACACTTATCAAGGAGCTTACACTAAACCCTGCCATGCTTTTTTTTCTAAACGGAACGTTTAATAATAAAGATGCTCCTGACGAAAATTATGGAAGAGAACTTCAGGAGCTTTTTTGCATTGGCAAGGGAGAAAATGCAAATTTTACCGAAGAAGACGTACAAGCAGCAGCTCGATTATTAACAGGTTGGACAGTTGATTTTGATACGATTGAAAAGGAAGGTATCCCTTCTTCATTCTTTTGGCCAGATACACACGATACCAACGATAAGCAATTTTCAGCATTTTATAATAACACAAAAATTACTGGAAAATCTGGGGAAGATGGCGCCCAAGAGCTCGATGAAATGTTGGATATGATTTTTAACACCAATGAGCTAGCGGCCTATATTAGCAGAAGGCTGTATAACTTTTTTGTTGCAACCGAAATAAATGCTACTGTAGAACTGAATATGATTCAGCCAATGGCGGAGTTATTTAGAAACAGCAATTATGAAATTAAACCAGTGCTTGAGGCATTGTTTAAAAGTGCTCACTTTTACGATGCAATAACAATGGGTGTACGTATTAAAAATCCAGCAGAACATGCTCTCGGAGTTTGGCGCACCTTAAATACTCCACCTCTTACAGGAGAAACACTTCAAACCAATTTACAGTTTCATGCCTCATTTTTATGGACAATGTCTAGCATGGGAATGGAACTTGGCGATCCACCAAGTGTATCGGGTTGGACCGCTTATTACCAGTCTCCGCAATTTGATAAGGCATGGATTTCAACCAGCACCATTACCCAAAGAGCCTCCGTAACAGACGCGGTTGTTTTTGGCTATATCTGGGTAAATGAAAACCTTTCAGTTGGTGCAGACCTAATTCATTTTTTAGAAGGCTTAAATAATCCTAGTAATGTAAATGAGATGCTAGCAGAAAGCACACAATTTCTTTTAGGTTTAAAAGCCACACCTGATATGTTAGCCACTTTAAAAAGCATTTTATTATCAGGGCAAACCACCGATGGCTACTGGACTGGTGCTTGGCTTGATTATACCAATGATCCTACGAACGTAGAATATAAACTGGTGCTAGAAAATAGACTCAAACCTACGTTTCAGCACATTTTACAATATGCAGAATTCCAATTAATGTAGTTATGAACATTACAAAAAGATTTAAACGAACACCAATACTATTTGCGTAAATCATAAGGAAAGAAGAAGTCATGAAAAGAAGATCATTCATAAGAAATGTTGGTGGGGCTTTAGCAGCAACGGGTTTATCGAGTAGTTTCGGCTTTGGAATGCCTGGGGCGCCTACTATTCAGCAGTTGCTAAAAATGGCAACGGAATCTAATAAAGTGTTAATACTCATCTATCTCGAAGGAGGTAATGACGGCCTTAATACCGTGGTGCCATTAGATCAACTTTCTCCCTTAAATGCTGTTCGTCCACATGTAATTTTGCCCGATGAGAGCCTCCATAATTTAGCTCCGTCGACTGTTGGTTTACATCCTTCGTTATCAGGCTTTTCATCTTTGTATAAAGAAGGCAGATTAGGAGTGATTCAAAATGTAGGATACCCAGATCAAAACTATTCCCATTTTCGCTCTACAGATATTTGGATGAGTGCCTCTGATGCTGACCAATTAGTAAATACAGGATGGTCTGGCAGGCACTTGAATAATGAGTACCCAACCTATCCTAATGATTTTCCGAATGCAGAAATGCCCGACCCTTTGGCAATAGAAATAGGCAATGGAAGCTCGTTAATGTTTCAAGGGCCAACCGCATCTATGAGCATGGTTATAGGAGATGCCACATCGTTTTATAATTTAATAAATGATGTGGATGAACCCGTACCCGACACTCCTGCTGGAGAACAACTGGAGTATATTAGACTAATTGCGCGCCAATCGCAGCAATATGGCGAGGTTGTAAAAGCAGCAGCCGAGAAAGTGACAAACCAAGCTGATTTTCCTGATACTTGGCTTGGAAAGCAATTAAAAATTGTGTCTCGTTTAATTGCTGGCGGGTTACAAACACCCCTATATTTAGTACGCCATGGAGGGTTCGATACTCATGATAAACAAGTGGAGGGCTCGGATCATACCAAAGGCCAGCATGCTGATTTATTAGCCGAATTGGATGAAGCCGTAATGGCTCTTATGAAAGACACAGAACAGCAGGGAACAGGAGACCAAATAATGGGCTTAACTTTTTCTGAATTTGGACGAAGAATAGTCTCCAATGCTAGCTTGGGTACAGACCATGGAGCAGCTCAACCTATGTTCTTTTTTGGAAATGGTGTAAAAGGAGGAGTTATTGGGAACAACCCAATTATATCTTCGTCAGCAACGTATGAAGATAATTTACCCATGGAATTTGATTTCCGACAAGTGTATGCCTCTGCCATGCAGCAATGGTTAGAAGTAAGCAGCACCAACACCTCCAATGTGTTATTTGGCAACTTTGATACACTTGATCTTATAGGAGAATCAGTGATATTAGGAATTAATGAACAGATTGAGAATAATGGCATATCGGTGTACCCTAACCCTGTAGGTACACAAACCACCATTCAGTTTATTTCTAAGGGTGAGCCTATTAAGATTGAAGTGTTTGATATAAATGGCCAACAGAAAGCAAATATTTTTACAGGAACCAAGCCTAAAGGGCTTCAAAAAATAGAATGGCAGGCATCAAACCTTTCTTCTGGAAAATATTTAGTAATTATTCTATCTGCAAATGGAAAACGTGTTGTTCCTATTTTAAAAAACTAATACACGAATTAATTCTGTGTCATAATTGGCTTATTCAAAAATTTAGAAATTCTAGAAGCATCTTCTAATATGGATTTAGCATTACCATAATCTACCACATTAAGGCGAGTGCCAGAGTTGAGAATTAAGTTGATCTCATAACTATAATAGCTGTTATTTTGCCCTTTGTTACTACTACTACTTTTCACATACTCTTTTATAACTTGTATTCCATCAATATCGTCAAGCTTAGTGGCAACGTTAAGCTCACTTAAATCTGCAACCATGGAGGGGGTTTTCTTGCCTTTCCAGAAATAACCTTCTGATTTATCAAACACAATTGGCTTAAAGGCAGACATTAGGATAAACGCACCCGCAGCTACAAATGCAATTCCTACAAGAGAAATCCAATATGGTACATCTTGAAAAAAGAAAAGGCTAGATACTCCTAGCCCAGTTAAAATAAAAAAAGAGCCAAAAAGGATACTCCCTACACTTGCCTTATACTCCAATCTCTGCGATGAAATTTCAACTAGTTTATGTGTTTTAAAATTCGAACCACCTTTTTTTAAAGGTTCCCAATCAATGTTACTTTCGATATTGCTATTACTACCTTCCATACATTATCTAAATTACGAATAATTGATAAAAGATCGGTTAATCATCGTGAGATTCATTAAAAAAAGAGCAGCCAATTTTGTACTTTTGTGCTTCAATTTTTTGATTAATTGTAAGAGTGATAATGTTCACTTTTTATAAACAACTTTCTTTATGAGCAATTCAACATCTAAAATCGTTTACACCATAACAGACGAAGCTCCTGCGTTAGCAACTTATTCATTTTTGCCTATTGTAAAAGCATTTACAAAAACTGCAGGTATCGAAATAGAAACTAAAGACATCTCCCTTTCCGGTAGAATTTTATCTCATTTCCCAGAGAATTTAACCGAAGATCAAAAAGTAGAAGATGCCTTAACAGGATTAGGAGAGTTGGCAAAAACACCTGGAGCTAATATTATAAAACTACCAAACATTAGTGCTTCAGTACCTCAATTAAATGAGGCTATAAAAGAATTGCAAAATCAAGGATATAACATTCCTGATTTTCCTGCTGATCCTAAAAACGAAGCCGAAGTTGAAATAAAAGCTAAGTATTCTAAAGTGTTGGGCAGTGCTGTAAACCCTGTTCTTCGAGAAGGTAATTCAGATAGAAGAGTGGCAGAGCCAGTTAAGGCTTATGCCAAAGCTCATCCTCATTCTATGGGCGAATGGAAATCTGATTCTAAAAGCCATGTGGCTGCTATGACCGAAGGTGATTTTTATGGTAGCGAAAAATCGGTTGTTATTGAGAAACCAGGACATGTTAAAATTGAGTTTACAGGAAATGGAGGAGGTACTAAAGTATTAAAGGAAACTACACCAGTTCTTGCAGGCGAAGTGATTGACAGCTCAGTGATGAGCAGTAAAGCACTAGATGCTTTTTACGAAAAAGAAATTAAAGAGGCCAAAGAGCAAGGCGTGCTTTTATCGCTTCATTTAAAAGCCACTATGATGAAGGTGTCGGACCCTATTATGTTTGGCAAGGCAGTTAATGTATATTTTAAAGAAGTGTTTGCAAAAAACAAAGCAGTATTTGCAAAACTGGGTGTAAATACCAATAATGGCTTGGGTAATGTATATGCTAAAATAGCAGACTTACCTACGGCCGAACGAGAAGAAATAGAAGCAGATATTATGGCTGTGTACAAAACTCAGCCAGAGTTAGCGATGGTTAATTCAGATAAAGGAATTACGAACCTACACGTACCTAGTGATGTAATTATTGATGCTTCTATGCCTGCTGCCATTAGAACTTCGGGCAAAATGTGGGGCAACGATGGCCAGCTCCACGATATGAAAGCAATGATTCCTGATAGATGTTATGCAGGTATTTACCAAGCAACCATCGGTTTCTGTAAAAAGAATGGAGCTTTTGACGTAACCACCATGGGCAATGTAGCAAATGTTGGCTTGATGGCGCAAAAAGCAGAAGAGTACGGATCACACGATAAAACATTTCAGGTTGAATCTGGAGGTACAGTTAAAGTAACAGATACAGATGGAAATGTACTTATGCAGCATGCTGTTGAAGAAGGAGATATTTGGAGAATGTGCCAAGCGAAAGATTTGCCAATCAAAGATTGGGTAAAACTAGCAGTGAGTAGAGCCAGAGCTACAGAAAATCCTGCCATTTTTTGGTTAGATAAAAACCGTGCGCATGATGCTAACCTTATCGAAAAAATAAATGCTTATTTACCTGAGCATGATACAACAGGGTTAGAAATTAAAATTATGGAACCTGTAGATGCCATTAATTATACTATGGAGCGAGTTAAGGCAGGAAAAGATACTATTTCGGTTACAGGTAATGTGTTACGAGATTACCTCACGGATTTATTTCCAATTTTGGAACTAGGAACCAGTGCTAAAATGCTTTCGATTGTGCCCTTGCTTGCAGGTGGTGGTTTATTTGAAACTGGTGCTGGAGGATCTGCTCCAAAGCACGTACAGCAATTTGAGCAAGAAGGTCATTTACGTTGGGATTCGTTAGGTGAGTTTTTAGCGCTTTCAGTTTCTATAGAAGACTTAGCAGAAAAAACCAATAATGCAAAAGCCAAGGTGTTGGCTGCTGCGCTTAATGTTGCCAATGGCGAGTTCTTAAAAAATGACAAGTCGCCTTCTAGAAAAGTAGACGAATTGGATAATAGAGGCAGTCATTTTTACTTAGCCATGTATTGGGCACAAGCATTGGCTGCTCAAAATGAAGACGAAGAATTAAAAGCCACTTTTACTCCAATGGCAGAAACCCTCTCCTCTAATGAAACAACTATTTTAGCAGAGCTAATTGCTGCTCAAGGTGCTGCAGTTGATATGGGCGGTTATTATAACCCAGATGCAGTTAAATTAGAAAAAGCAATGAGACCAAGTGGAACATTGAATAAGGTGTTAAGTAGCATATAATAAAAAATGGGACAAGAAGTCTTGGTTAAAATTGCTGTAATACTTGGATTTTCTGCCATTTACTTTTTGTTAAGGAAAATATATTTTCATTTTCAACTTTTGAAGCTGACAGATGATAACTTAAGAGAGATATCCTTTTTTGAATTAACCTCAAACTTTACAACAATATTTGAGCTCTATCATGTCATAATCCCTGTTTTTATAAAGTATCCCCAAAAATCTATTGGGAAGAAACTTTTAGAGATAATCACTTAGCTACATAATATAATCTTTGTAAATTGCATATCT
>CAZDQR010000060.1:7342-13252 GCA_964507315.1 uncultured Roseivirgaceae bacterium | reverse complement strand
TGTAGGCTGGGCCTGGGATATTACCAATTTTGTTTGGTGGGTAGGTATTGGTCACGCAGGTACTCTTATTTCTGCAGTACTCCTTCTATTTCGCCAAAAATGGAGAATGAGTATTAATCGAGCGGCAGAAGCAATGACCATTTTTGCTGTAATTTGTGCGTTAATGTTCCCTGCTTTTCATATGGGACGTTTATGGTTAGGTTTTTACTGGGCGTTACCTTTACCAAACACATTTGGTTCGTTATGGGTAAACTTTAACTCTCCATTATTATGGGATGTGTTTGCTATCTCAACTTACTTTACCGTTTCATTAGTATTTTGGTATGTGGGGCTTATTCCTGATTTTGCAACCATTAGAGACAGAGCAAAAACAAAAGTATCTAGAGCAATTTATGGCGGTTTAGCTATGGGTTGGATGGGTGGAGCCAAAGATTGGTCTCGATATGAGTCTGTATCTTTAATACTTGCTGGTTTAGCAACTCCTTTAGTACTCTCGGTACACACCATTGTATCAATGGATTTTGCAACTTCTATTATACCAGGATGGCATACAACAATTTTTCCTCCATACTTTGTGGCAGGGGCAATTTTCTCTGGGTTTGCAATGGTGCTTACGCTTATGATTGTAACACGTAAACTGTTTAAATTAGAAGATTATATTACTATACAGCATATCGAATTAATGAACATTGTAATTATTGTTACAGGTTCAATAGTAGGTATTGCTTATATAACTGAGTTCTTTATTGCTTGGTACTCTGGTGTACCTGGCGAGCAATATGCATTTATTAACAGAGCTACTGGTCCTTATTGGTGGGCATATGCTACTATGATGACTGCTAATGTTATCTCCCCTCAATTGTTCTGGGTTAAAAAAATTAGAACAAGTATCGTTTCAACGTTTGTAATTTCAATAATTGTAAACATTGGTATGTGGTTCGAACGATTTGTAATTGTAGTTACCTCATTGCATAGAGATTACCTACCATCAAGTTGGGCAATGTTTTACCCAACAAGACACGATGTAGGTGTATATTTATTTAGTATTGGCTTTTTCCTTACGGCATACTTATTATTTTCTAAGTATTTTCCAGTAATTAACATGGCCGAAGTTAAAAGTATTTTAAAATCTGACGGTGAAAAGATAAAATAATGACAGTTGGAAAAAATTATTTAGTAGGTGTATTTGAGGATTCAGACGTAGTGCTGGATACAATCAAATCAGTAAGAGACAAAGGTGTTAAAATACACGAAGTATTCTCTCCACACGCCATTCATGGAATTGACGATTATCTTGGATATAAGCAATCGAGACTACCAATAGCATCGTTTTTATACGGAATTACTGGTACTTCTTTAGCATTATTCACCATGATATGGATGTTAGGTTTTGACTGGCCAATGATTATTGGAGGTAAAGACTTTGTTTCACTTCCTCCATTTATTCCGGTAACATTTGAGTTTACTGTATTATTGGCAGCACACGGTATGGTGCTTACCTTTTTTATTGTAAGTGATTTAAAACCTTGGGCAAAGCCTAAAGTATTTGATGAAAGATGTACCGATGATAAGTATATCATAGCCATCGACCTTGGCGAAAATAAGCAAGGGAAAGATGAAATAAATAAGATGCTCGCTGATTCGGGAGCTTCTGAAGTTAATGAAAAGAACTTTGAGTAAGATAAAAAACTTAAATATGAAGTTTAATAGCGTTTTTACACTTTTAGTTGCCTCGGGAGTAACCTTATTACTAAGCTGCGAAGCTGGTAAAGATAATACGGGTTATGAGTATGCACCTAACATGTACCATTCAGTTGCTTACGAGCCACTGAAACAAGTTAAAAATAAAGAAGCTGGCCTTTGGGTTAACTCTACCAACGAAGAAATAGGGGAGTATTACAGTTCAAACCCTAATAATGAGTTTGAAATGAACATGCTTATACCTGTTGAAGGTACTGTTAGAAGAGGAGATTTTCTTCCTTATCGAATTCCTAAAGATAGTTTAGCATTAGCAGCAGCTACTGTAACAAACCCATTGCCTAATACTAAAGACGTGTTAGCAGATGGTAAAGCACTTTATGGTAGATTTTGTAGCCATTGCCACGGCAAAACAGGTACAGAACCTGGTTTAGTAGGCGAGCGCTATGCCGGTGTGCCATCATATACTTCTGCGGCAGTTAAAAATGCAACAGAGGGTCACATCTTTCATGTAATAACACATGGTAAAGGCCGAATGGGAGCACATGCCTCTCAAATAAGTCAAGAAGAACGATGGAAAATTGTTCGTTATGTTCAAACCTTACAAAAGTAATAATTAGAAGTTATGACAATTTCAGACGAAAGATTTGAATTTACTGCAGGAGCCAAAAAGAAGTTGGCCATTCTTGTTGTTGTAGGCATTCTACTTTTATTGGTTGGTATTTTCTCTAATATGGGAGGTACTGGGCACGAAGCAGAAGAACACGCTACTTTACAAACAACGGTTACTAGTGATTTAGTCGCTTTTAATGGAGATGAAGGTGAGCATGCTGCAGCAGAACACCACGAAACTGCGCATTGGTTAAAAAGACTTTACACAGATTTATGGATTAACAATGTGTTTTTTGCAGGATTAGGGCTTATTGGCTTATTCTTTTTAACGCTTCAATATGTTACACAATCAGCTTGGTCAACAGGATTTTTGCGAATTCCTACGGCTATGGCAAATTGGTTGCCAATTGCTGGTATTTTAATGCTCATAGTTTTTCTAGTTGCTAAACACGATTTATTTCATTGGACACACGATTATTTATACGATAAATCAAGTCCTGAATACGATGCCTTACTAGATGGGAAAAAAGCATATTTAAACTTGCCTTTCTACTTAGGTCGAATGGTTGCATTCTTTGGTGGTTGGACTTTATTCTTTTATTTCATTAAGAAAAAAGTATTTGCAGAAGATATTGAGGAGCCAGGGGTAGCACGTTGGAAACAAATTAGAGCTGCTTCAGCATGGTTCATTATTTTCTTTGGTTATTCTACTTCAATTGGTGCTTGGGATTGGGTTATGTCAATAGATCCTCATTGGTTTAGTACTTTATTTGGATGGTATGTATTCTCAAGCTGGTGGGTTTCTGGTTTAGCATTAATTGCACTTATTGTAATTATCTTAAAAGAGAACGGGTATCTATCTATTGTAACAGAAAACCATTTACATGATTTAGGCAAATTCGTATTTGGATTTACAATTTTCTGGGCTTACCTATGGTTCTCTCAGTTCTTATTAATTTATTACGCAAATATTCCGGAGGAAACGGTCTATTTTATTCAGCGTTTAACATCTGACAATTACAGATACGTTTTCTTTATTAACTTAGTTATAAACTTCGTTTTCCCATTCATGTTTTTAATGACAAGAGACTCGAAGAGAAAACTAGCAACAATGAAAATTGCTGCGGTAGTTATAATCGGTGGGCATTGGTTAGATTTCTGGTTAATGATTACCCCAGGGGTAATGAAGTATGAAGGAGGATTAGGATTTATGGAAATTGGAACGGCATTTATTTACTTAGGTGCATTCTTATGGGTAACGCTTAGTAACCTTGCGAAACACCCATTAATCGCCAAAAATCACCCAACATTACAAGAGAGCTTACACCATCATATTTAGTAGTTGATTCATTTTTTTTAGTACAGTATTTTTTATTTTGTAGACTGTAGAACTAATTTAATTATGATTTAATTTATATATAAAATGCAAAATTTGTTATTAGGCGCAAGTGTAGTAGTGGCATTGGTCATATTGTTTATGATCTATAAGCTCGGCACACTAATTAATATTGCTAAAGGTTCCAAAACTGATAAGGAAGCGAGCAGTAATAATGTAAATGGTATTTTAATGTTGGCTTTCCTAATTGTAGGAGGCATCGCAGCATTATGGTCATCCATCGCATATTTTGATTTGATGGATATGCCAGTGGCTTCCGAGCACGGTGTTAAAACAGACAGTATGTTCTGGATAACAATGTGGATTACAGGAGCTGCATTTATTATTACACATATTTTATTATTCTATTTTGCTTTTAAGTATCGTTATAAGAAGGATGCGAAGGCAATGTATTATCCTGATAATCATAAGCTTGAAATAATTTGGACTGTGGTGCCTGCTTTAGTACTTACAATTCTTGTAATGTATGGCTTAAGCCTTTGGAATGATATTACTGACAAAGCACCAGCAGAAGCAGAAGTTGTGGAAATAATGGGTGCTCAGTTTGCTTGGCGTGTTCGTTACCCAGGTGCAGATAATGCATTAGGTAAATACGATTATAGAAAAATAGACGGTTCTAATGCATTTGGAATCGATCTTTCTGATAAAAAATCGCACGATGATTTCGTGCCAAGAGAAATACACTTACCTAAAGGAAAACCTGTTTTATTGAAAATTAGAGCGAGAGACGTATTGCACAGTGTATATATGCCTCAGTTTAGAGTTAAGATGGATGCTGTTCCTGGTATGCCAACTCAATTTTGGTTTGTTCCTACAAAATCAACGGCCGATATGCGTGCAGAAACTGGCAATCCTGAATTTAATTACGAATTGGCTTGTGCAGAAATTTGTGGTAAAGGTCATTTCTCTATGCGAATGATTGTTGTTGTTGATGAACCTGCTGATTATGAAGCGTGGAAAAAATCGCAACAAACATGGTTAGCTCAAAACCCTGAGTACTTATCACAAGTGCCAGAAGAGTTAAAGGAAGTAGCTATGCTTTCTGCCGGAATTGAAGAAAATGAATCGAAAGATTCTTCATTATAAGAATTTAATAACTGCTATTATGTCAACTGCTAACCTAGATTTAACGGATGAAATGGGGCATGATGATCACGATCATCACGAACAAAGCTTTATTTCAAAGTATATTTTTAGTACCGATCATAAAACCATTGCCAAGCAATTTCTAATTTCAGGAATTATTTGGGCTATCATTGGTGGTTTATTATCTGTCGTATTTAGATTACAATTAGGATTTCCTAATATGGATATGGCGTGGTTGCACCCTGTTTTTGGGGAGTGGATTAATATTGATACGGCAACCGGGTTTGGTAAGTTGGATACAGAATTTTACCTTGCTTTGGTAACAATGCATGGCACTATAATGGTGTTTTTTGTGCTTACTGCTGGGTTAAGTGGCACATTTAGTAATTTCTTAATACCTCTTCAAATTGGAGCACGAGATATGGCTTCTGGTTTTATGAACATGCTTTCGTACTGGTTCTTCTTTGCTTCTAGTATGATTATGTTCACCTCATTCTTTCTTTCTACAGGGCCTGCTTCAGGTGGTTGGGTAATTTATCCTCCCTTAAGTGCATTGCCTCAGGCAATGTCGGGTTCAGGCTTAGGAATGACCATGTGGTTAGTTGCTATGGCACTGTTTATTGTATCAACACTTTTAGGTGGTATTAATTATATCGCTACTGTTATTAACCTTAGAACAGATGGTATGTCGTTTACCAAACTGCCTTTAACAATTTGGGCATTCTTCTTAACGGCAATCATTGGTTTATTATCTTTTCCAGTGTTGCTATCAGCAGCTTTATTATTGATTTTAGATAGAAGTTTTGGAACAAGTTTTTACCTATCAGAAATATATATTGGGGGAGAGGCACTTCCAAATATGGGAGGTAGCCCTATCTTATTCCAGCATTTATTCTGGTTCTTAGGTCATCCAGAAGTATATATTGTGTTATTACCTTCACTAGGTATAACCTCTGAAATTATTGCAACTAATGCACGTAAGCCAATATTTGGCTATCGAGCTATGATTGGTTCTATGATGGGTATTGCTATTCTATCTTTTGTAGTTTGGGCACACCATATGTTTGTAACAGGTATGAACCCATTTGCTGGGTCTATCTTTATGCTACTAACATTGG
>CAZDQR010000060.1:0-7332 GCA_964507315.1 uncultured Roseivirgaceae bacterium | reverse complement strand
GCTGTACCCTCAGCTATTAAGGCATTTAATTACATTACCACGCTATGGAAAGGTAATATCATATTTACTCCAGCCATGATGTTCTCTATTGGTTTGGTTTCATTCTTTATTTCAGGTGGTGTTACAGGTATTTTCCTTGGTAACGCTGCACTTGATATACAATTGCACGATACGTATTTTGTAACAGCTCACTTCCACCTTGTTATGGGTAGTGCAGCGTTCTTTGGTATGATTGCCGGAGTGTATCATTGGTTCCCTAAAATGTTTGGTCGTATGATGGATCGAAAATTAGGATATATTCACTTTTGGGCATCGTTCATTGGTATTTACTTAATCTTCTTCCCAATGCATTACATTGGTATAGCAGGGTTTCCACGTAGGTATTATTCCTTTACTAACTTTGACGCATTTAGCACGTTTACCGATTTAAATGCATTCATTAGTATTGCAGCCATAGGTACATTTGTTGCACAGTTGATTTTTGTTTTTAACTTCTTTTATAGCATTTTCAAAGGCAAAAAAGCAACTGAAAATCCTTGGGATTCAACAACATTAGAATGGACGACTCCGATTGAGCCTGGGCATGGTAACTGGCCTGGACCAATACCTAAAGTATATCGTTGGCCTTACGATTTAAGTAAGCCTGGTGCAAAAGAAGATTTTATTATGCAAAATGTGCCTTATGCCGAAACACCCGAGTCAAACTTACCACACGAGCAAGAACTTGCTGGTTTAGAAGGAAAAGAAGATAACACAATCAAGGTAGATTAACATTGGCCGAATTAGCATTAAATACCATTCAATTAAGCACGAAACAACGTATAAAAGCGTATGTCGAGCTTTTAAAGCTTAGGTTATCGTTTTTAGTAGCGTTTTCTTCAGCTTTTGGCTATGCATTAGGTGCAGTTAACTTTAGTTGGGCAACGTTAGGATGGTTGTTTTTAGGAGGCTTTCTAGTTTCTGGAGCCTCGGTTACAATTAATCAAATCTTGGAAAAAGACTTTGATAAATTGATGAATCGCACTAAAAATAGACCGTTACCTACAAATCGAATTTCTATTTTTGAAGCGAAGGTATTTACAATAATTGTTGCTGTTTTAGGGCTTGGAATTTTAGCAATTACCACGAATTGGTTAACGGTAACACTTTCAATTTTGTCGTTACTGCTCTATAGTTTTGTATATACACCTTTAAAAAGAGTAGGTCCTATTGCTGTTTTTGTTGGAGCTATTCCTGGTGCATTGCCTCCATTATTAGGTTGGGTAGCTGCTACAGGTCATATTTCTACAGCCGCATTAGTAATATTTGGTTTGCAATTCATATGGCAATTTCCTCATTTTTGGGCCATTGCTTGGGTAGCAGATGAAGATTATAAAAAAGCTGGTTTTAAGTTACTACCTGCTGGGGGTAAAAAAGATTTGAATACTGCATTTCAAATTATGATTTACACAATGGTATTAATTCCGTTGGGAGTGTTACCATCTCAATTTGGAATAACAGGTTTATATTCTGCCTTTGTGGTAACACTTTGTGGAGCATTATTTTTTGCACAAACGTTTTACTTAATGAAGCAGTGTTTAGTAGGCGAAGAGAGTTCATATAAAGCCGCGCGATCTATTATGTTTGGCTCGTTTTTATATTTACCGGTAGTTCAAATCGCTTTAATTTTAGATAAAGTATAATGGTTACTGAATTACAAATAAAAGAAGTACCTCAAAAACAATTGAGTATAAATCCAAAGAAGTTTATTCTTTGGTTATTTATGGTGTCTATTGTGATGGTTTTTGCTGCATTAACAAGTGGTTTTATTGTGCGACAAGCAGAGGGTAATTGGATTATTTATGAATTACCTTCTCAATTATGGATTAGTACAGCCATTCTTTTTGTGAGCAGTTTAACAGCACATTGGGCGCTAAAATCTGCACAAAAAAATAACTCTTTACAAACAAAATTAGGGCTATGGGTTACCCTAGGCTTAGGGTTGGTGTTTTTGTCAACTCAAGTTTGGGTGTGGGATATTTTAGTTCAACACGATGTCTATCTTGTAGGTAATCCTGGAGGTTCGTTTCTATATGTTTTAATGGGGGTTCACGCTTTTCACTTAGTAAGTGGATTGGTGTATTTAATCATTATGTTGGTTAGGTCATACATTGCAAAAGAAGCATCTGAAATCCAATTTCAATTGGGCTTAAGTACTACGTACTGGCACTTTTTAGATGGGTTGTGGATTTATTTATATGTGTTTTTAATTTTATATCATTAATAAAAAAAATAGTATGTCAGCTACAAGTACAACAATAGCAACATCAGATTGGTCAGGAGGAAAATCACCGTTTAACATAAGCTACGGTAAGCTTATGATGTGGTTATTTCTACTTTCAGATGCATTTACCTTTTCTGGGTTCTTAATAGCCTATGGATTGGTAAGATTTAGTGCAGAATCTTGGCCTATACCAGAAGAAGTTTTTAACGCTATGCCATTTATGCACGGTGTAAATGCCCCATTAATATTTGTGGGCATTATGACGTTTATACTTATTTTAAGTAGTGTTACTATGGTAATGGCAGTGGATGCTGGCCATAGAATGGATAAAAAAGGGGTGATTAAATGGATGGGCTGGACCATTATTGGTGGAGCTGTTTTCTTGGGCTGTCAAGCTTGGGAATGGACACACTTTATTATCGGTACAGGTGGTGGTGGTGCTAGCTTAACTTGGAACGAATATGGCCCACAAAGTTTTGCTGCCTTCTTCTTTTTTATCACTGGGTTTCATGGAACTCACGTGTTAAGTGGTGTTATAATAAACTATTTAGTATATTATAATGCTGTAAGAGGTGTTTATGAGAAAAGAGGACATTATGATATGGTAGAAAAAGTTGGTCTTTATTGGCACTTTATTGACCTTGTTTGGGTATTTGTATTTACCTTCTTCTACCTTGTATAAATTATTGAACTAAGAAATTTAAAGATATGAATACTGAAGATACTAGCGTAGTAGTACAACCTGTAGATAAATCTAAAATTAAGCAGATTATTAAAGTTGCTATAATTTTAGGCATCATCACAACATTTGAATTTGCCATTGCCTTTACATTAACTGCGGGCACTGTTAAAACGGTTATTTTTGTTTTAATGACATTGGTTAAAGCAGGCTACATTATTTGGGAGTTTATGCACTTAGGGCATGAAGCTAAAGGATTAAAATGGATGGTTGTCGCACCAGTCTTATTTGTAATTTGGCTTTTAGTGGCCTTACTAATGGAAGGTTCAGCAATACATGCTGTTAAATTTTAGATATTAACTTAGTTATATTACAGGTCAGATTATCATTGGTAGTCTGACTTTTTTATTTTATAAAATGAACAATATCAAAAAAATACTATTCTTAATTGCAGCACTTATTATTCCTAGTATGGTGTATGTGTTTTTACGTGGCTTTGGCAATAATAAATTTGAAATACCTGTATACTATTCCGAAGGTATAACAATAGAAGGGTGTACATCCGACATAAAGAAAGCGCACTTTGTAAATTTTGAAAACTACGACTTGGAAGGAGCTCAATTATTCTTTTTTTCGCAGTGGATTAAAAGCAATGAGTTTTTAAGGCAATGCAAGCGTATTAAAACGAAGCCTTACCACGTAGCATTCACGGCTATTTCTGATACCGTTATGCATAATGAACTTGGTAATACCTTAGTAGTGAAGGACGAAGCTCAATTATTTAAAATTGCAAATTGTGCTTTAGTCATAGGGCAAGACAGTGCAATTTCTATCCCTTTGTATAACCAACTAATTTTAGTAGATGCCGATAAGCGTATTCGAGGTTATTATGATGGTAATGACATTGAAGATATGGATCGGTTAGATATTGAATTAGATATTTTAAGCAAGGAGAGCAATGACTAAATACATAATCATAGCTTTAAGCATTATTGTGCCAGTATTGGTGGCCACTTTGTTTATTACCACTGAATCTGATTCTGCAGCTACTTGGGTTCATAATTTGCCTGTGCTTAATGCTTTTTTTAACGGAAGCACTGCTGTTATTCTAGTACTTGCCGTTTACTTTATTAAAAATGGCAATGAAATAATGCATAAACGATTAATGTTTACGGCCTTTATTCTTGGTGTGTTATTTATGATTTCTTATGTAACCTATCACGCTTCAGTTCCTTCAACCAAGTTTGGAGATATGAATAGAGATGGAGTTGTAGATGCGAATGAATTGATTGAAATTGGCAGTATGCGAGCTGTATATCTTGGGGTGCTGCTATCGCATATATTAATGGCAGTTGTGGCTTTACCTCTTATTCTAATCGCATTTAATTATGGGCTTAAAAACGATAGAGTTAAACATCGAAAGTTTGTAAAATATACCTTCCCGGTGTGGTTGTATGTATCAATAACAGGAGTTGTGGTGTATTTGCTTATTAGTCCGTATTATTAAATTTGAGTTGCAACTTGGAGTCGCACCACAACTTTTAATAGTCAATCCCCAAACTCCAATGCTTCCTCATAATCTTCAGGGGTAAAGGTATAAGTAAATTCGTACTCGGTACTTGTTGTTTTACCACCTACATACGATAATTTTAATTGTAAACTTTTACTTACAAGTTGCACCTCTTTCTTAGTGTGAAATATAGTTACTTCATTATTATAAGTTATTCTAATAGAATCTGCTTCTTGAAAATCTGGTGGCGGAGGTAGTTCTAGTGAAATACTATCTTCTACATTACTTGGGTAACTAAAACGAAATACAATTTTTTCATTGTTTTTAATGGAGCCTTCTATAATTGTTTTCCCAAACAATCGCATATCAATGTTATAGCCAGAATTATTTTCGATAGTAATTATATAGCTCGTTTCGGTAATGCTGGGTTCATTTATGCGATGGCAAGAAAACAATATTAAAATGGAAATAAAAAATATAATTTGTTTTTTCATAGTATTATAAACTAAACATAAGTAGATATACAGCAAATTGATAGATGGACATTCCAAAATATAATTTTTTAGAGAAAAACCTTGCAAGGTTAATTCACAAAGAAAATAAACCTGCTAAATCTCGCTAGCAAAAAACTAATCTCCAAATTCTAAAGCTTCTTCATAATCTTCGGGGGTAAAGGTATAGGTAAACTCATACAACCCCTCTTTTACCTTACTTCCTTCGTAAGAGCTTTCCAACATTAAACTCCTGCTTACAGGTGAGCTTACATCTGTGGTATGCCAAATAGAGGCTTTTTCAAAATAAATAACTTGGATGGAGTCGGCTGAAATGAGCGGTAAAATTGTAGCTCCAGTCGGGGCTCCAGGTTCTCTGGATCCAGCACTGTATTCTAGATTTTTTTTATTACTTATAAATGAAGAAGACTGGTATTTCCCATTTCTAAAAATTTGAATTTCAAGGTTAAGGCCTGATCTATTTATTAGAGTTGTATTAGTTGCATCCCCCAAGTCTCCTTCAGGAAAACAGGCGTTGAGTAATAATATTAAGGATAATTTTAATGCGTTTTTCATATTTTTAAAGGTTATAAAAATAACTCATAAAATCATTAATTTCTTGGTCAGTTACACCAAATGGTTTATTTCGCTTTAATGAGTTTTTTAAAGCATTTAACCTACTCGTAATACTTGCAGCATCTCTTAAATGTCTTAATTCGAGCATTTGCATTGTATAGCCAGTAACTCTATCATCGGGCCCTACACCTGGTTGGTCAAAATCATCTACTAAATCAATGAATATTGGAGTGTATTCACTGCTCCTCGTATTATCCCACCATTGTTTATGATCAGGTGTTCTTCCTAATGGGTCGGTTAGCACGTTAAATCTTGGATCATCATAATCAGGTTCTCCTCTTTCGTTATATTCTAATTTACTAATATGCCATTCTACAGCATCTGCCCAACTTTCTCGCACCAACTCTCCTGATAAACCAAAGTCTACTAAACCTACTAAATCAATATGTGTAGTATGTGTAATTTCATGAATGGTGGTACTAAATATTTCATTGGTATTAAGAATTCTCTCAGATGAAGGCTCTTTACCATATATTCTAATATTAGGTAATAAAATAATTATATTGCCCCAATTTATACTTGTACCCGATTTATCTAAATATGATAATTTTAATCTGCCAGATAATGTAGGAGATAGTAACCCGCCAATGTTTTGGTAAAAATAACGATGAGCTGCTCTGTGTATAGTAGCATGCCTTAGTGCTTTGCCACTCACTAAATCTACATTCCAATTGCCTTTTTTCTTTGGCCCCGTAAAATAAGCTTGCACAAATAAACCATCTCTAATGTCGTAATCGTTCCGTTCCCATTTTATACTATAGTTTACTGAATTATTAAATGAACTAATGTAAAAGTTTCCATTCGCATCAGTTAACGTAGTTTTAGTTTTAAACCAACTGCGTGCTCTTACCTTAACTCCTTGCAATGCAATATTACTGCCAGGTAGTGGATCACTGGTATCGTATCTATATATTGCTCTTTTGCACTGTTTATCTGGCGGAAGAATTATTTTTTGCATTTGTATGCTCTCTTCTCCTCCACCATTACAATCATAATATTCCCAGTGGTCAAAAGTTCTTATGATAGTAGTATGGGTGCCAATAACATCGTCCCACACCCTAACTCTGCCTGCAGGGTTCCAAGAAGAACTACTTGTTTTAGCATTATTGGCGCCTTGTTCTGGCTCTAAATAATTATTGGTAATTTGTAAAACCTCTTTTTCTAAGGCATAACTAAAAGTATTGGCTAAATTCTTATCATTGGTTAATTCTTTATCTTCTTCGGGCAAGTAGAGCTCTGCAAGTACTTCATAGGCAACATTTGGTAAGTCTTTATCTATTTCAACGGCCACGTATTGGTAAGTGGGTTTATCATCAGGTACTTCTGGGTCATGATAAAACAATCCACTTGATACCATTTCATAATCTAATGGGTAATCATACCACTCTAGTGTTGTGTCGTTTTTAATTAAATCAAGTTCCTCTTCATTTTGTGGTTTAAATTTTAAATAAAGGTGAGTGGTTCTAATGTTTGCAGAACCATTTGATTTTCCATTAAAAGTTAAGTTCTCATTGGCTTGTTGCATGTTTTCTACCGTGTAGGGATTTTCTAATTTTTCTCCCAAAACAATTTGGCCCTCAACAAAATTATTTATTTGGTAATTAGGTTCAGGCTCTCCTTTATTTTGTAAACGGCAAGATATAATAGAAAAAACAAACGTAAAGAAGATAATAACTTTAGAGAACCTAAAGCAGTTTAACTTGGTTGGTTGGTTGGTTGGTTGGTTGGTTGGTTGGTTGGTTGGTTGGTTGGT
>CAZDQR010000059.1:0-13418 GCA_964507315.1 uncultured Roseivirgaceae bacterium | reverse complement strand
GCGAACAGGCCAGCAGAAGCCAAATAGCCTGCTTGGCGCATACCGCCACCAAATACTTTTCGCACTCTGCGTGCTTTTTTTATATGGGCTTTTGTGCCTAATAATACGGAACCAATTGGAGCGCCTAAGCCTTTAGATAGACAGATAGAAATGGTATCGAACACTTCTCCGTATTGAGCTGGAGTTTCTTCCGTTTCTGCCAAGGCATTATATAAACGAGCGCCATCTAAGTGGAGTGCTAAGCCTTTCTCATCACAAAGGCTTCTTATTTTTTTTATCTCTTCAAAATCATAGCAGCTCCCTCCCCCTTTATTCATAGTATTTTCCAAACTCACTAACCTACTCACCGGAGCGTGAACATCATCAGGTTTAATTACTTCCTCTATTTGAGAAGCTGTAATTCTACCTCTATCCCCATCTAATAAAGCAGGAGAAACTCCAGCATTCGAAGCCATCCCTCCTCCTTCGTATAAATACACATGCGAATTTTTATCACAGATAACCTCATCTTGAGGTTGCGTATGTACCCTTATGCCAATTTGATTAGCCATGGTGCCTGAAGGGCAAAAAACAGATGCTTCCATTCCAAAAATGTTCGCCATCTTTTCTTCCAGTAAATTCACTGTTGGGTCATCTCCAAACACATCATCTCCCACCTCTGCAGCCATCATAGCTTCGAGCATAGGTTTAGTGGGTTTTGTAAACGTATCGCTGCGTAATTCTATCATAACTTAAAGATAAAACAACATTTGAAATAAAATTAGTTGTTATAGTTTTAGTCAACCAATCCTTCAGGAATAAACTTAAACTCAATTTTAACTTCACTGCCATAGGTTACTAAAATTGAACACAAGACTGCCACATTAATTCCATCTTGAGTGGCTGGTGTCATTTTAGGTATCTTCTTAAATATTCTGCCAATTTCTGCTTGAATTGTAACGTCTGCATCTCTAATTTTCATTCCTGCGGGTTGTCCGTTTTCATCGATAATAAAAAAGGCTGCTACCTGTTTGGGGGCTGTAAGATCTAAACTATGTGCGATACTTGAATTAAACTCTTGCGTAATAAATTCTACTATGCTTTCTTTAAAACAATTCTTTGTTTCCACTGCAGAAAACCCTTCACAACCAGTATAAATAGGTGCATTTTCTACGTCTTTAAATAGAATGGCATCATCAGGGCTATAATTACTAAACCCATCATTGCTAGGCATAAGACTGCATAAACTTGATATTGCAAGTTGCTCCTCATCACTCATATTTCCTTGTACCATTATTTGTTCATGAACGGCATTGATTTTATTTATCAGTTCACTGCCTGATTTTCCTAAAGTCTGAGATTCCTGACTACAGGAAACTGTTAATAAAGTATAAAAGCTAAGTGAGAAAATGATTAAAGCTTGTTGCATTTTTTCTTTTCTAAATTTTAGTTTGTTGAACATTTTTTTGTTTTATAATAAATAGATAAACACTATGATGGTGATAAAAACAATAATGAAAAGGCTGGCTCCAACTACAGAACCAGCTTTTCTTCGATGAACCCGAGCCGAATTATTCTTACTTACCCGATTCAAGTTTTTGAATAATTCGTGCACCATTAATGTTTTGAGGATCCAACTCAACGGATTTTTTATAATTGATAAGCGCCTTTTCATTGTCACCAGCAATTAAATAGGCTTCGCCTAAACTATCATAGGTATTGCCAGATTCAGGAAATGTTTCCACATTTAGTTTAAACACTTCAATAGCACCTTTTACTTGCCCAAGATTCAATAATTGATATCCAATATTGTTCATTTCATTTTCCTTGACGGCATACTCATCTGAGTTTTTCAATGCTCTAAATTGATCCAATGCAGGCTCCAATCCCTTTTCCATATAAGTTGCAATTAATGCATTTGCCAACGATTGTTTTGGCATTGCATAAGGCCTATCATAAAGAATTGCGGTTATCGCTAAAGTAATTTCTTCTAAAGCAGCTCGTCCTGTATTATTTAGTAACACTACCATGCTATTATCCGTTGGAAAACGGGTAATTAAAGAATTATAGCCATTTATTCCTCCACTATGAGAGTATATTTTTAGATTGTTGTTTTTATACCCCAGAGGGGCTTCCATAATAATCCAACCATAGCCATAACTGCCTCTAAAAGTAGGCATATAAGGAGTAAACATAAGTTCTCGGTACTTTGTAGAAAGAATGCTATCGGTGTATAGTGCCTGATCCCAGAGAAATAAATCTTCTACCGTAGAGTAAATAGAGCCAGCAGCAAAGGGAACTGACATATCTAAATATCGTGCATTCTCATAGCTGGTATTACCATTTTTCTCATATCCAGAAGATCTGTTTTTTATAATTGAGCTATAATGATCGTACCCAGAATTAACCATATTAAGAGGTGTAAAAATATATTTTTTTAAATTTTCTTCGTATGATTTACCCGTAACTTTTTCTATGATAACCCCTAATAAGAAGTATCCTGAATTACTATAGGAGTACTCTTTGCCAGGTTTAAAATCAAGTGGCAAATCTGCAAAAACGCTAAGAAACTCCTCAGGAGTATAGGAATTACGACTCTTATCCTTCATAAAGTTAGGGATGGCTGTATAGTTAGGAATCCCCGATGAATGTATTAACAAGTGGTGAATGGTAATCTTATCTCCATTCTTTTTAGGATAGTTAGGTAAATAGGTTGTTACATGCTCATCCAATTTTACTTTACCTTGCTCCACCAATTGCATGATTAGCATTGATGTAAATTGCTTAGTAATAGAACCTAAACGATGTTTTGTATCTGATTGATTTGGGATATCCCACTCCATATTGGCCAGACCATAGCCAGCTTTATGAATAATTTTTCCATTTTCTGATACAAGTACGGATCCATTGAATTGGCCGTATTCAGAATATTGTTTCATTAACGCATCAATTTTCTCTGCTTTCGATTGGCTAAATGCATTAGTTAATGTAGATAAATGAATAAGGATAGCCAATAAAACACCTAAGATTATTGTGGTTTTAGGATTTTTGTCTAATGTATTAATAGTGTACATAATTACTTGCTATTTTTAGTTAATAAACCATTTAGCGCAAACCAAATTAAGTAAGCCACCAAGAAAATGATCATCCCATAAATGCTAGCAATGGATGATATTCTTAAGCCATTAGCCAAAACTGCAGGAGAAATTGTACCAGCTTCTGCTATAAAACTAAATGCTTGAAATAAACCGAGAAATTGACCAAGAAACCCCAATACTAATGCAAACAGACCGAGTGATTTTATTGAGCCAATCTGGCTACTAACTTTTTCCTTATCACTCTCTTTAGAAAAGATAATAAGTGCATTTTTTATGGATATAATAAAAACTACTAGGAATACAATGGAAAGCATTCCCATAAACAACGCCCCTCCTTCATTAAAATAAGCTAACATAATATTTTTGTTTTTGTTGAAAATAATTTCTTCAAAAGTAGAACCGATAGGTGCCTAGAATCAAGGTAGAATCCGAATCAAAACCTGTATTTCATCGACAAATTATGCTTTCTAACTATTTTTGAAGCAATTTAGGACAAAATATAAGAATGAAGTCGATTAAACAGTTTGGGTTTTGGTTTGTGGCGGTACTTGTACTTGTTGCTCTTTTTGGTAAGCCTTATGGAGGCTATTCCGTTTCATTTTATTTTGTTTCTTTTTTGTTGCCTGTAATTATAGGTACTTCTTATACGTTCAATTCATTTTTAGTACCCAAGTACCTTCTTCAAAAGAAGTATGTAAAGTTTGGTCTATACACTTTCTACATCATTGTTATTTCTTTAAATTTTGAGATGCTTGTAATTTTCTTAGCCTTTACTGTGCTAGCTAATTACCAATATGATAAAATGGTGCCTGCGGCCACGAATATTTTTGGCCTTGCCATTACTATGTATTTTATTGTGCTTATTAAAGCCTTTATGCTTTTAATTAAGACTTCGTTTGGCGAGCAAGAAAAGATTCAAACGCTAGAAGAAAAGCAAACTAACTTGCAAAAAGGATATTTAGTGGTAAGGGCAGATCGTAAGAATGCAAAAATTCTTTTAGAAGAAATTTTATATGTTGAAAGCCTTAGTGATTATGTAAAAATTGCAACCTCTTCTGGCACTCCAATTATCACCAAAGAAAAAATAAGTGGATTAGAACAAAAACTAGCTTCTCCATTTATCCGAATTCACCGTTCGTTCATTATAAATTCCGACAAAGTTGATTCGTTTTCGTCAGAAGCTGTTGTCGTAAATGGGAATGACCTACCTATAAGTAGAACCTATAAAAAAGAAGTTTTGGCTGTTTTAAAAAGAGGGTGAAAGAATACACTTTCACCCTCTTTTAAGATTAGTTAGATCCTGAAATAAATTCAGGATGACATTTTTTACAGATGAATTACTTCATCATACGCAGCTGCTGCTGCTTCCATCACAGCCTCAGACATAGTTGGGTGAGGATGTACCGTTTTAATAATTTCATGACCAGTAGTTTCGAGCTTTCTAGCAGCTACAACTTCGGCAATCATTTCAGTAACATTGGCACCAATCATATGTGCACCTAGCCATTCGCCATATTTGGCATCAAAAATAACTTTTACAAAGCCTTCTGGCACTCCAGCTGCTTTGGCTTTTCCTGAAGCTGTAAATGGGAATTTCCCTACTTTAATATCGTAACCAGCATCTTTTGCTGCTTGCTCAGTATAACCTACTGAAGCAACTTCTGGAGATGCATACGTACAGCCTGGAATATTATTATAGTCGATAGGATCAGGATTTTGGCCGGCAATTTTTTCAACACAAGTAATTCCTTCTGCAGAAGCAACGTGAGCCAAGGCTTGTCCTTTAACGATATCACCAATGGCATAAATGCCTGGTATATTAGTTTTGTAATAATCATCAACCAATACTTTACCTTTATCAGTTGCTACGCCAACATCTTCAAGGCCAATGCCTTCAATATTAGTAGAAACACCCACGGCAGAAAGTACCACATCACAGTCGATTATTTCTTCACCTTTTTTAGTTTTCACTGTAACCTTACAACCTTTCCCTTTAGTATCTACATTGGTTACTTCAGCAGAAGTCATTATTTTAATACCCGCTTTTTTAAAGGAGCGACCTAATTGCTTAGAAACATCAATATCCTCCACAGGAACAATATTTGGAAGGTATTCTACGATGATAACCTCCGTACCAATGGTATTATAGAAATAGGCAAACTCAACACCAATAGCTCCAGAACCTACAACCACCATTTTCTTTGGTCGATCTTTTAGTGTCATTGCTTGTCGGTAACCAATAATTTTTTTGCCATCGATAGGCATTGTTGGCAGTTCACGAGAACGACCACCAGTAGCAATAATGATATGATCAGCTGAGTAGTCAACGGTTTTACCATCGGTTTCTACAGCCACTTTTTTACCAGCCTTCAGTTTTCCAAAGCCTTTTATCTGTGTAATTTTATTTTTCTTGAACAAGAATTCAATTCCATTACTCATAGCACCAGCAACATCTCTGCTTCGCTTAACCATTCCAGAGAAATCGACCGAAGCCTCTTTTACATTAATGCCATAATCACTTGCGTGTTGGATGTATTCAAACACATTGGCACTTTTTAATAAAGCTTTTGTAGGAATACAGCCCCAGTTAAGGCAAATACCACCCAATTCTGCTCTTTCAACCACACCTACTTTCATTCCCAATTGCGAAGCACGAATTGCTGCTACATAACCACCAGGTCCGCTACCTATTATAAGTAAATCATATTTAGTATCTGCCATATCAATGAATTTTCTTGATTAATTATTGGTGCAAAGTTAAAATAATTAACGCCTAAAAAAATAGATTTAAAGCCTCCAAATTTAGTTTTCTAAATCACTTTAGTATCATATAGATTATCTCGTTAATTTTGAGGACTTAAATTTTATACAGATGAAATTACTCGAAGGAAAAACAGCACTTATAACTGGTGCATCAAAAGGAATAGGAAGAGCAATTGCTATGGCTTATGCCGAACAAGGAGCAAATATTGCCTTTACATATTTATCTAGTGTTGAAAAAGGCGAAGCCCTTACAGCTGAACTTGAAGCCAAAGGAATTAAAGCCAAAGGATTTAGATCAGATGCTTCTGATTTTGCTGCAGCTGAACAATTGATTGCCGATGTAGTTACTGAGTTTGGCTCATTAGATGTGCTTATTAATAATGCGGGCATAACACAAGACAATTTGCTTATGCGAATGAGTGAAGAAATGTGGGACAGGGTAATTAATGTAAACCTTAAGTCGGTTTTTAACACAGTTAAAGCCGCCAACCGCACTATGATGAAGCAACGTAGCGGTTCTATCATCAATATGACCTCGGTAGTAGGTATAAAAGGCAATGCAGGACAGGCTAATTATTCAGCTTCAAAAGCTGGAATTATTGGTTTTACCAAATCAATCGCCTTAGAACTTGGTTCTAGAGGCATTAGAAGTAACGCCATAGCTCCTGGTTTTATAGAAACAGAAATGACTGAAAAGCTAGATGAAAAAATGGTACAAACTTGGCGAGACGCTATTCCACTTAAACGTGGTGGTACACCAGAGGATGTCGCTAATCTAGCCGTTTTCTTAGGTTCAGACATGTCAAGCTATATCAGTGGTCAAGTACTACAAGTAGATGGAGGAATGCTTACCTAAAAATAGGTATACATTAAGACCCTAAAAAAGGCTTATTCTATTAAATAGAATAAGCCTTTTTTTCTTTGCCTAGTTAAAACATTTTAGGTCTTAAATCGTACATATTAAGTACAAACACCTACTTACTGTAAAAATCTTAGTCTGTAAATTTGTAGAGAGAGAAGATACTCTTGTGGTAAATAGGAATATTTTCATTATATTTATAACTAAATCAAAACCAAAGCTTTTTCTTAAACCAAGTTAATTATGGTAAATATACCTCCTATTACAAGTGCTGTATGGACCAAATTGGTCAAATCTTCAGCTAACTTAAACATAAATTCATTTGCTACTAAAATGCTACTTTCAAGAATTGTTTCGAAAGAAAAAGACTCATCTCAATTTAGTAATGAAAGCTATGATTTGATCAAAGATTTTTTCAGCAAAAATCATGACATCCCCAATATTGCCAAAGACTTAGACCTAATTAAATCCCTATAGAGATGATTAATAATGATATTTATAATCTAGACGAAATTATTGCAATGGTTGAGAATGGGGATTCCCTCATTTTAGCTGGCGATGAAAAAGTACTTAACAAAGTGCCCAAAGGAAATTGGATTGGTGGCACTATCCCTTATTTTATTAGTAAAGAAGGCGGAGAGTTTTCTCAAGAAAAAATATTTGCTACTAAAATGCCTGATTACGTAGAAAGTGTAACCAATAAATTGTATTCGATTGATAACATAAACGAAGTATTTAATGATGCTCCAGATAACGGGTTCTCTATCATCATTATTCCTGCAAGCAGTAACATCCATAGTGAGTTTTCAATTAATAGCTCAACGTATAAAAACTATGCCGCTGCACCCTTAATAGGATGGATATCAGGTGTATCATTAGATGAACTTGGAGAATCAACACCAAAGGTTGCAAATGGCACCGAAGGGCATTTTGATGAAAAGGGTGCAGTTGTAATGCATGTTAGCCTCCCTAAAAACAAATTTGCCGACATTAGCATTGTAAACATATTTGAACAGAGCAATGGAGATACCATAATGGTTGAAAATGATGGATTCCAGTTTGAAACCATTCTAGTAAACGGAGAGAAAAAAGATTTTGCAGAATACCTTAAATCAAATGACATTGACACCAAGTTGCCACTTGTAGCCGATTTTATGGGCACCAAAATAAATTCAAGTTTTCAGGCTGTAAATGATAATTCAGTCGATTTTTACGCTCCATTATTTAAAGGCATTGAATATAAAATAGCCAAATCAGTACCAGACTACATCAATACATTTAACTCTATGATTCCAACAGGGTCTAACGATGGTATTGCGTTTTCGTGTAACTGTATTTTAAACTACTTGTATGCCGAATTAGAAGGTAAACAAACCGGTGGGTTTGTAGGGCCAATTACGTTTGGAGAAGTTGCATACCAACTTTTAAACCAAACAATGGTTTACTTAGATATTCAAAACAAGTAACAGAAAACAAGTTTATTTTTAAAGCTCAAGGGTTAACTGCCCTTGAGCTTTTTTGATTTCTCCTTCAAAATTAGATAGGCTTATCCCTAATAACCTAATTGGTTTATCGATATCGCTTATAGCCTGCAGCAACAAGTTTTCTGAGAGTTCTTTTAAACAGTCAAAATCAAACTGAATATCAGCAATGGTTTTACTTCTAGTAATTTGAGTAAAATCAGAAAATTTAATTTTTACTGTAATTGTTTTGGGCTTACCGCCAGACTTGGCCAATCTCTTTATAACTGAAGCTGCAATTACTCCAAGTTTTTTAATCAATATTTTAGGATCAGTGTAGTCTTGACTAAATGTAGATTCTGCTCCTAAGGACTTTCTTCCTCTTTGCGAAATCACAGGTCGATTATCGATTCCTCGAGCCACATTATAAAAATAATAGCCTGCCTTACCAAACGATTTCACAAGTTCCTTTACAGGTATTTCCTTTAAATCTGCTCCAGTAAAAATACCCTTAGATTTCATTTTTGCTGCAGTAACCTTGCCAACACCAAAAAACTTTTCGATAGGCAACTGAGCCACAAAAGCCTCTACTTGATGTGGTTTTACCACGAATAACCCATTTGGCTTATCCATATCCGAAGCAATTTTTGCCAAAAATTTATTAATCGAAACTCCTGCCGAAGCAATTAATCCCGTTTGCTCCTTAATTCTATTTTTAATTTCAAGCGCGATATCAGTAGCAATGGCAATGCCTTTTTTATTATGGGTAACATCCAAATAGGCTTCATCTAAAGAGAGAGGTTCTACCATATCGGTGTATTCTCTAAAAATAGAACGAATTACTAAGGAGGCTGCTTTGTAGGCATCGAACCGGTGTTTTACGAAAATTAATTGGGGGCATTTTCGCTTTGCAACTTTAGATGACATGGCAGAAAAAACACCAAATTTACGAGCCTCATAACTAGCAGCAGCAATTACACCTCTTTCACCATCTCCACCAACCGCAACCGGCTTACCTCTAAGTTCTGGATTATCGCGCTGTTCTACCGATGCAAAAAATGCATCCATATCGATATGAATAATTTTTCGAAGATTATTTTCTGACACAAATACAATAATGTAAATTTAATACTAGGCCAATTTACTGTGGCTTAAACCAACAAATCTTATCACCAAAGATCTAATAATTTTATTGAATGCCAAATTAGCATTCAATGGCAGTTCTTCACCCATTTCATCTTCTAATGATTCGATAAAAAGAGTTGGCAATTTTTGCAGTTTAAGAATCGAATATTTCACTTTGGGGGATCCAAGAGCTAACGAAGACAACTTTTCAATCAGCATAATTTCATCTCCCAAACAATTTATAATTTCAGAAGTTCTTAACTCTATTTCTTGGCCGAATTCTTCTATACTCGATTCGTTTTCTACTAAGTTTATACCAATCTTATTTTTTATTCTGTAATAAAAATCTGTGCCGAAAGCATGTTTCTTATTAATCAATTGCTGCCACGTTTGCTGTACAAGTAAAATATCAATTTTAGCAAATACCAGAAATTCCCTTCTTTTAGTAATCCACCTAATTATGAACACCCAAATTAATAAAGAGCATAAAATAGATACAAGCGAATAAAGCCAAATTTTATCCCAACTTACACTTGCATTAAATACTAACGGTGGGGCAATTGATAAAATACCCCAATGCTGCTCGCCTGTTTCAAACGGGGTAAATACATACAAAGAATCGCCTCGAAAGCCCGCCATTGGCGTGTTAGGAACATAAAAATTCACGGAGTCTAAATAGCGAAACCCTCCGTTATGCTGAAAAATATAATTAGTCGTAATAATGTAATCTTCAATATTTTCAATATGAACACCTATATTAAGCCGTTCAAACGATGTAGGCAATTGAATAGCAATAACACCAATAAGCTCGCCTTCCTCAAATATTGGCTGACCAATAAATCCTGCTAACTCATTATTGCTTGGTTTATATACTGAGAAATCACTCCCCGAGAATTTTTTAGTTGTAACGGCATTAGCAAACAATCTTGCTAACCCACTTTTATTATACTTTCCTGCTACTAGGTTGGTTCCTAAATCATCTTCCCTTGTAACACTATAAATTACATCTCCATTTACGTTAATAATAAACAAATCGTAAAAGCCGAAATGCGTTACGCATTCTTGCGCCCATTTTTCAAATTCCTTATCATTAGTTTCAATAATTGACTCATTTTTTTTGCAGAAATTAACTACACTAGAATTGTCCGATATTAACTCTATCTCATTTTTAAGAGATTTCATATTATCGGTAATATCAGAAATACTTAACTGATGATTTAAACTTAAATTATCAACCACTTTATTACGGAGTTGGCTTTGATCTCCCATATAGGCAAAAAAGCCCATTAAAAGGCCCATTAAAATGGAACTAGAAATTGCAAAAAACCAATAATTCGAACGTCTATTCATTTCCTAAAACTTGTTCTTTGTCATTTATTAAACTTGTAACAGAATCCCAGCCAAACGTAAAAAACTCGAATCCATTACTAGATATCTTACCATTTACTGCATCACCAACTATTTGGTTTACCAAGGCATAATGTTCTTCTCTAAGATGCGCTAAATCACTTAAGTTATTGGTTTGCTCCACATTAACTTTTATCGAAAGAAGCTTTTCATTATAAGCGTTTAATCGTTGTTGTTTCGATCTATTAAGAAACTGAAGAATACTTGAGCCCATTAAAATTATGATGGAAAGTATTAAGGCCAAAAATTCAGAATTCTTCTGCAGGAAGCTAGGCTTTTCTTTGTTTACAAAATCAATTAGGCCTTGATGCAGTGGAATTAATGAGGTTGCCTCAGGAATGCTTACTAAACCTGCTACATTAGATTTTTCCGCTAACTCTCTCTTGCGGGTAAACAAAATAGCAGCAATTACATTAACAATATCAGGAGAAACTTTATCTGTAGTAACCAATAACCTGTTAACTCCAATGGTGGTTACATCAGCTTTTGGATTTGGTGGAATACCACCAAATATACCTCGGGGTATAATTGTTTTATGATACATTGGATGATTGAGTGCAATGGCATCAGACTGCGTAATTTCCCTGCTTTGGCCATCACTATTAATCATAATTTTTTTAATTGCTACATGATTGGCTTCTCTCACTTTAAAAATACCATCTATATCTCCATTATTAAAAAGCCAAGTTGCCGACTTCCAAGTAGATTCCACAGGTCTTAATTTAGACTCATCTAGCCCAAAATGCTCAACTAACTTTTTAAACGAATAGCTTTCTCCACTATTTTTAGAAGAGATGGCTATTTTTAGCCCATTAATATCTTCCACATTTTTTAAATAGGCATAAGGCCTAAAAATAAGATGGAACACGTCTTCATATAAGTTGGCAACTAGCTTAACGTTATTGTTAATTTTTAAATCAGCTTGCAAGGTGGCCATTTGCACTAAATTTTTGTCCAACAAATACAGGTTTTCGATTGAGCCTTGCGTGCTAATTACTTTAATTCTAAAATCATACTCTTCATTATTAACAATGTCTGCAATCGCATTCATTATTTTATAACTCTCAGATGAAGGCTCACCTGTAGCAATAGCAACAAGTTGTTTAGACTCAAAAATAGTTTTATAATAGGAATAGCCCGACACCAATAATAATAGCAGTGCGAGTATAAAAATCACAAAAAATTTAGCATTCCTGCTAATAAAATGATCAATCATATCCTAAAGATATAATTACTAGTTGATATTAAAAACTTTAGAAGTGTGAGAACCTAGAATGGACTCTAAACACTACAATTAATGTATTTAGGATAGTATTTGGCTGAGCTGAGTCAATAATAAATCGTAATCCTTTAAAGATTCTTGAAGTGCTCCCTTTAAATAAGTTGGGATTTTAGCTCCATCATTCAACTTCGATTTTACATCTTGAAGCATCTCCAACACATTTTTTTTATCTGGAATATCCGATTCCTTTTCAACCGCCATAATTAAAGCCTCAACCTGCTTTACCTTTTGGGGCTGCAGATTAACCTTTGGTGCCACATTTTTGGCTTTAGCTGCATTTAACTCAATGCAATTATTATAATCATCCACTATTTTTTCAACGTCTGCTTTTTTATACTCTTTATTTTCTAAGCCATTAACCACCGAATCACAATCTTTTAAAAATGTAGCCATATACTTCTTAAATCCAATATTGGGTACTATTAAGAGAGACCCATCCAATTTAATTAGCACAGAAGTTGCATACTCATTAGAGGTAGAAACTTCAACATCCAAAATCTTATATAGACTCAGAGACCCTTCTTTAATTACTAGGCCAAGTTGATATTTTCCATACACCTTAATTGTTTTATATAGCTCTTCATCAATATTCAAGGATTTTACTTCATATACTTTAAAATGGGATTTGCCTTTCTCCTTTTTGATCGTAATTGTCTGTACATAGCTTTTACCATCAGAAAAAGACACTTTACCTGTAAGTGTATCCCCTTTTAACGTAATCACTTGGTCGGTTTGAGCATAACTTGAAAAGGATGCTAATAGTAATAAAAAAAAGAATAGGTATTGTTTCATGATTATATAGGTTAAAAGTCCAAAACTATTAGACTTCGACCATTTGTAGCTAACATTGAGCATTATTTTTATATGAATCTAACAAATTATACTGTTTATAAAACAGTTCTTTATCTTTAAACCAACAAATTGCGTAAACCGGCTCGCCAATATGTTAGGTAAGAGGTCGTTATTTTTTCAGTATTGGAAAAAATTAATAATTATTAATTTCAGTTTCCAAAATCGAAAGCATCTCAATAATTTTGCCTTGGAGTATTTTGTATCTTAATTCAAGATGTACACTATTTACCCAAGATTCGTGTACCATATTTTCAAATTCTAAACTAAAAAATATAGCATTATTGTCAATTGCATATTTAGATTTTCCGAATACGTTTTTTCGATTGTTTCTATAAGGAAGATATTTAGATAAATACGGTTTCTTCCTGTTAAAATAGAACTCAGTAAATCTACTTTCCAACTCTTTAACTTCATTAATGTCACTATCCCACGATGAAATACTTTTGCGAAGGTCTTTGCTAGAAATTATGCTTGATTTTCCTGAATTTATAATTTCTAGAATAGTTCCAGATTCTGGATCAAATGTTGGTGGTGTAAGCTTTGTAAGCTTCCCCAAAAACTGGACGGTTTAGAAGTGGAGAAAACCCACTAAA
>CAZDQR010000058.1:0-13503 GCA_964507315.1 uncultured Roseivirgaceae bacterium | reverse complement strand
TTGTGCTCTTCAGTTAAGAGGTCATCAATATTATAAAAATCAGGGGATTCGAATAAATCTGTTTTCATGTTTTGTTTCTTTTCTAATTATTAATTAGAGTTTTTAGTGATTACAGTTCGGTAATTACTCAGTTTTTACTTGGTTTTATTAAGCAAATTTACAACGAATAATTACATCATCTATGGTTTATAAAAGCAATATTTAAATCTGATTTGCCTAAAATCATAGTATTTTAGCATTTTACTAAAGTTATTGAACTACTGCCTTAATGCGATTTGTGTTTTTTGTGTACTTGTTTTTTGCGTCCATTTCAATTGTAATGGGGCAAACACTTATGCAAACCTTTTACGAGGTTGAGGGAGAACCGTTAAAAGAAGAATATGCGATTAATGATAATAACCAACTTGATGGTGTTTATATCTCTTATTTTAAAGATGCTACGGTAAAGAGCAAAGGATTTTTTAGTAAAAATGTATCTACTGGAGAATGGCGCTACTATTTTGAGTCGGGAGAATTACGAATGTTTGGCAATGTAGTTAAAGGTAAAAATGAGGGTTTGTGGCAGTATTTCTATGAATCTGGTGGTAAAAAAATGGAGGGGAACCTTAGTGATGGTAAAAGAACAGGTAATTGGGTAGTGTATGCTACCAATGGCTTTAAACAAAGTGAAGGAAAGTATGAAAATAATGCTCGTATTGATATTTGGAAATATTATGCAAGTTCTGGAGCAATGCAAGGAACAGAACAGATTTTGGAAGATTTTTCTATCTATTCAGAATATTACATTACAGGTGCTCTTAAATCTAAAGGCAAAAAGTTCGATAATAAGAAGGAGGGAGAGTGGTATTATTTTTATGAAGATGGATCTAAAGAAGCTAAAGGCATATATAAAGAAGGGAAGAAATTTGGACCTTGGATATATTATAACGAATCTGGATCGATAAAAGCTGAAGGTGATTTTATTAATGACCTTACCGATGGTATATGGAATCATTATTATGAATCTGGTATTATTAAAACAAAAGGGAAATTGTATAAAGGCCAAAAAGATGGTGAATGGAGCCTCTTTTATGCTGATGGAAAACTAAAAGGAAAAGCAAATTACGAGTTGGGAGATGGGTTATATGAAGAGTATTATAAAACAGGATCTCTTAAGGTAAAGGGGAAAGTTGTAAATGGACGAAACCAAGGTGTTTGGCAATATTATTACGAAAATGGCTACTTAGAAGGAGAGTGTAATTTCAGAAATGGAGAAGGGGAGTTTATTGGATATTATCCTCCTATTAGCAGAAAAGAAATTAAGGAAGGATTGTCTGGCCCCGCAAAAATGAAAGGGTTTATACAAGATAATCGTAAAGTAGGAATTTGGGAGTTGTATGAAACCAATGGCGATTTAGCTGGCTATTATAAACCCTATTATGAAGGTGAAAATGAAGGGTTTATGTTGGCAAACGATGAGGAGGAACAACAAGCCTTGAGTGCAGAAAAAAGGAAGGTTCGTATTGGGTCATACTCATACTCAAGTTCTGGCAATCGATACTTTAAAAGCAAGTTAAACGAGCATAGGGCTTATATAATTAATTACAATCCTGTTGCAGTGTTTTATAATATATTGCCATTGGGAGCTGAGTATTATATGAATGAGCGATTAGGATATGAGGTTTTGTTTCAATATTACAAAAATCCATTTCTAAAAGATTTTGGAAATATTGAAGAAGGAAAAAGCTTTAGCCAAGGATTTAGTGGATCTTTGAGGCAAAAATTTTACCAGAAAGGAACTGACTTTGGTGTGCCATATTTTGGACATGAATTTAGATATACCTACATACAACATTTAACCAATATAAATCAAGCACCCGTATTGGGTGCGTACGAATCTAAATATGAATATTCGATACTTATTGGGTTTAGGTATTTTAAAAACCAACAAGATAATGGGCTTTCGGTAGATGTGTTTTTGGGAACAGGAATTGGCTACCGCGATTTTGTAAAAACCTACCAATCTAATCGGGTTTCAGATCCATTTAGTAATTTAAATAGTAATAGTTTATCCTTAGCTATTAGAGCAGGATTTCATTTAGGATACACGTTTAAAACCAGGAAATTTTAATGCCAAGAAAAATAATTTTATCCCTCACTCCACAAGAGGCCTATACGCCCGAAATATTGGAGAAGCTTATTCTTGCAAAAGCATCTGTTGCTAATGGCAATGTTGAGCTATTAAAAAGATCTATTGATGCACGAAAATCTGCCGTTAAGGTAAGGGTAGAGGCTAATGTATATGCCGAAGGAGAGGAAGTTACTCCTATGAGCTATCAGAAGCCAGATATTGATGTAAGCAAAGCAAAATCAGTCATAATTGTTGGTTCAGGCCCGGCAGGGCTATTTGCAGCATTGCAATTAATTGAGCTAGGCATTAAACCTGTTATTTTAGAAAGAGGTAAAGATGTGCAAAGCCGTAGGCGTGATTTGGCGGCTATTAATAAAGAAAATATTGTAAATCCTGATTCTAATTATTGTTTTGGCGAAGGCGGAGCTGGCACCTACTCCGATGGCAAGCTTTATACACGCTCTAGCAAGCGAGGAAATGTAAGGCGTATTTTAGAGATATTGGTCGCCTTTGGCTCTCGTGAAGAAATTTTGATAGATGCACATCCTCATATAGGTACCAATAAACTACCCATATTAATCGAAAATATTCGTGAATTTATTTTAGAAAGAGGAGGTGAAATTCATTTCGAGCAACGTGTAGATGATATTATTATAAAAAGTGGGCAAGCAGTAGGTGTAAAAGTTGGTGATCAGGAGTTTCGCGGAGAATCTTTGATTTTGGCCACTGGCCATTCTGCTCGAGATATTTACACTTTGCTAGATCGAAAAAAATTGGACATAGAATTCAAGCCATTTGCTTTGGGAGTTCGTGTAGAGCACCCTCAAGGCTTAATTGATTCTATTCAATACCATTGTGATGTAAGAGATGAATACCTGCCTGCAGCTAGTTATTCATTAGTGCATCAAATTTATTATGAAGAAGCTAAAAAAGGGGTGTTCTCCTTTTGCATGTGCCCAGGAGGGTTTATTGTGCCGGCAGCAACCGCCCCTGGCGAAATTGTTGTGAATGGGATGAGCCCGTCTAGGCGAGATTCTAAATATGCTAATTCTGGAATTGTGGTTGCCGTAGATGATGAAGATCTTACCGCATTTAAAGAACACGGAGCCCTAGCGGGCATGTATTTTCAGCAGCAAGTAGAGCAAGCTGCTTTTGCAGTATCTCAATCGCAAGCAGCTCCAGCCCAACGCCTTGTTGATTTTACTCAAAAAAGAGTATCATCATCACTGCCAGAAACCTCTTACCAACCAGGCGTAGTTTCAACTGAATTAGGGGAGGTGCTGCCTAAAAGTATTTCGCAGAGGTTGCGTAAAGCGTTTAGAACTTATGATAAAAAAATGAAAGGCTATTTGACCAACGATGCCATTATTGTGGGTGTTGAAAGTAGAACTTCATCGCCTGTGCGCATACCTCGAAACTCCAAAACATTGGAACACACCCAAATAGCTCGCCTTTACCCAGCCGGGGAAGGTGCTGGTTATGCTGGTGGTATTGTGTCGGCAGCAATGGATGGCGAGAATTGCGCTAAAATGGTGGCAGAGAAGTATCTAAATAAATGAGTAATTCGAAGAAAACAGTAATTATTGGGGCAACTACAAATACGAGTAGGTATGCCTATAAAGCTGCAGAAAGATTGACGGGTGCAAATGTTGAATTTGTGCCCGTTGGCATAAAAAAAGGAATTGTATTTGGCGAATCCATCTTACCAATTCAAGAAAAACCTGCTATTGAAAATGTGCATACTGTTACGATGTACATAGGTCCTCAAAATCAACCGGAGTGGTATGATTACATATTGTCGCTTCAACCAACCCGTATTTTATTTAATCCTGGAACTGAAAATGAGGATTTTCAACAAATGGCAATCCAGAAAAATATTGAAGTAGTTGAAGGCTGCACCTTAGTAATGTTAGGAGTTGGCACGTATTAGGTTAACAGCTAGTTAATTGATCTTAATATCTTTAATTACAAACTCAGGAGTTTCAACAGTGTTGCTTTTGTTAAGAGCTCTATCCTGAATAGTAATTTCAAGTTTTAGGGTATCTCTTTTAAATATTAACTCAAAGCCAAGGCCTGCCATTTTATATTTTAATGATCCTTCCAAAGGTCTGTCTGCACCAGTTTCATTTAAGATAGGAAACCTTCCATTATAGGATTCTCCACACTGAGGAGGAAAGGCGGTTACCCAATCGTATAAATTCCATTGCCCGTTCTTTTTTACATAAAAATCTACAAATATGTTAAAATGATTCGGGTTTTGAGTAATGTAGAATGTGTCACTTTCTTCAATGGAGTAATTAGTACAGTAATAAGGGAATTCATAAGGAGGGAGGGTGTCATATTCAGCCGTGTTTCTATCTGCATAAGTTACTAATGAAGTGCCATTAATATTGGGGTAATACCATATGTCATTATAAGGTTCCCTATTATCAAAACTTTTGCTCAATCCTAAATCTCCATCTCCATCTCTAAAATCAATTTCTACCATTAATGTATTGGTGGTATCGCCCTCTTGATAATAAATGCTGCTATATTCAATAGAAGGTGTATTGGGGTAAGTAGGGATATCTCTACAACTCCAACTAATAATGGCTATGAAACTAACTAATCCGATATGTTTTAATATTTCCTTCAATTAGATGTTATAAATTTGTGCATCGCAAAAATACATATTTAGATACGGATGCTTGAGGTTAAAAGTTTACTTAATTTATTGCCCAATATTAATGAGTCCAACTTTGAAAGCAATGCTTTGCAAGTTTTTAAGTGGCAAGCTGTGCATAATGTGGTATATCAATCATATTTAACCCATTTATCTGTTGATGTTGCCCATATTGATTCGTTAAATAAAATCCCTTTTTTACCCATTTCTTTTTTTAAAACACATACTGTTAAAACCAACGAATGGCTAGCTGAAAAAGTATTTGAGAGCAGCGGCACAACTGGGTTGCAAGCCAGTCAGCACCATGTTAATAATCTTGATTTTTACCATTTGCATGCCAAACGATTATTTGAGCAGCAATTTGGCTCTTTAAATGATACCCATATTTTAGCGTTATTGCCATCCTATTTAGAACGAGACAGTTCTTCATTAGTAAGTATGGTGCAGTATTTTATTGAGCAATCGAATTCTGCACACTCAGGGTTTTATTTGCATAATTTAGAGGAGCTGGCAACAAAATTAATTGAGCTAAAAAAAGGACAAACTAAGATTGTTCTCTTTGGAGTAACCTTTGCCTTGCTTGAATTGGCAGAACAATACCAGCTTGATTTAAGCCACATTACACTTATCGAAACTGGTGGTATGAAGGGCCGTAGAGAAGAGGTAACTAGGGAAGAATTATACGCAGTATTAAGGGATAGGTTAAACGTAGAGCAGATTTATTCTGAGTATGGAATGACTGAGTTGCTATCTCAGGCCTATGGTAGAAATGCCATATTTACCTTGCCTAACACGATGCGCGTGCTTATTAGAGAAGTAAGTGACCCTTTTTCGTTGGCCCCCAATAGTAGAACAGGAGGCATTAATGTAGTTGATTTAGCCAATATACATACGTGTAGTTTTATAGAAACCCAAGACTTAGGCCGCCTTAATAATGATGGTAGTTTTGAAGTACTTGGGCGTTTTGATAATAGTGAATTGCGAGGGTGCAATTTGTTGATTTCTTAGGATCAAATCCATAGATGTTTTTCTATTCTTAGGAACGAAGAATCTTATTAGTTAGCAAGGATAGAGCCTTGAAGTGGACTTTTCTATCTTAGTGTAATCAATTTTTCTTAACCTCTAATTTATCTCCACACTCCGCCAGTAATTCTGTTTGCGTTTTACCCAAACTTGGGTGCACAAAATCAGAAGCCATTTCAACTAAAGGTACCAATGTAAATCTTCGATTTATAATTTCAGGGTGAGGGATGGTTAAATTAGCATCATTCACAATCTCATTATCAAAATATAAAATATCGATATCGATTAATCGCTCTCCCCATTTTTTATAGCGAACCCTTCCTAAATCATTCTCAATGCCATTTATTGCTTTAAGCAAATTTTGCGGGTTAAGCTTGGTTTCAACTAATAGCACTTGGTTTAAAAATGCAGGCTGTTCTTCTACGCCCCAAGCCAATGTTTCGTAAATGGAAGAGTTATTAATAACAGTGCCAATAATTAAACTAATCTCTTGCTGAGCTTGGGCTAAAACCTTAGCTCTGTCTCCAAGGTTGGAGCCTAAAAGTAAAAATGTCTTGTGTATCATAATACCGCCAATTACCAAACCAGAAATAGGAATTTAATAATGCTGAGTTTGTTTAAAGCAAATTTGCGCCATTCAAATTAATTATTAACTATTTGGTAGAATAGATTATAGACTAATATTTTATAATACTACTTTTGAAATTAAGACTTCTGTCATTTGCTTATCAAGCAGCAGAATCTGTCAATCTTATTTCATAAAATATTATATCTTAATGAATTTTCTTAGAAACTTTTTTGCTAGCTTCCTTGCCCTTGTAGTATTCTCTTTATTCGGTTTTTTTATGTTTGCGATCATCGTTGCAGCCATGGAAACCGAAGGGGAAGTGTCGGTAAGTGATAATAGTGTTCTACATATTAACCTTAATCGCCCATTGGCAGATAGGAGCTTTAGCGATCCATTTTCCGATTTAGGTTTTGGTGGTGGAGAGTCTAAGAAAATTGGTATCATACAGTTAAAAAGAGCCTTAACTCACGCGGCCTCTGACGATAAAATTGAAGGCATTGTATTAGCGGCACCTTCTTTAATGGGTGGTTTTGCTATGGGATCAGCAGTAAGGCAAGCTTTAGTTGAGTTTAAATCCTCAGGTAAATTTATAATGTCGTATTCGGATTATTTAACCGAGGGAGGGTTTTACCTTTCTTCTGTAGCAAATGAATTATATATTAGTCCTGCAGGTATGGTAGAATGGAATGGTTTATCTTCTAATACTCCATTTTTAAAAGGCACGTTCGAGAAATTAGATATTAAGCCGCAAATATTTAGAGTAGGCACGTATAAAAGTGCTGTTGAACCTCTAATCTTAGATAAAATGAGTGATGCCAGCCGACTACAAACAACGTCTTTCCTTAACTCGATTTATAATTATATGATTTCGGAAATGGCTCCTGATTTGAATTTATCAGAAGCTGCATTAAGAAACATTTCAGATAAAATGTTGGTGCAAAATGTAAAACAAGCAACGGAGTATGGTTTAATTACTGGAGCCCTTTATAAGGATCAGTTTTTGCAAAAAGTTGCCAATAAAATTGAAGTAGAAGAAGCGGAAGATATAGAATTTATAAGTTTTCAAGATTATAATAAATCATTTTCAACCTCTAAATCTTCAAAAAATAAAATTGCTGTAATTATTGCTGAAGGTGATATCGTAGATGGTAAAGGCGGAAAAGGGCAAATCGGTTCGGAGAAATTCACCAGAGAAATTCGTAAGGCAAGAGAAAATGATAAAGTAAAAGCGATTGTACTTAGAGTAAGTTCGCCTGGTGGAAGTGCATTGGCATCTGATCTAATTTGGCGCGAAGTAGTTAAAGCAAGAGAATCTAAACCAGTAATTGCTTCATTTGGTAATTATGCAGCTTCTGGTGGATATTATATTAGCATGGCAGCGGATACTATTGTTTCGCAGCCTAATACCATAACGGGATCCATTGGCATATTTGGTATTGTATTTAATATGGGCGATTTTATGGCTAATAAATTAGGAATAACTACGGATGGAGTTGCTACAGGAGATTTTTCTGGTATGATGACTTCCTCAAGAGCACTCACGGAGGTGGAAAAAAAAATCATTCAAAATAATGTAGAAGATGGCTATGAGTTGTTTACTTCTAAAGCTGCAGAAGGCCGTCATATGAACATAAATGATCTAAAGGCTGTAGCATCGGGTAGAGTTTGGACGGGTTCACAAGCCAAAGAAAATGGTTTGGTAGATATTTTAGGTGATTTAGATGATGCCATTCGCATTGCTGCAGAAAAAGCTGGTATTGAAGATGATTATAAAGTGCGTTACTACCCAGAGCAAAAAACAGCTCTAGAAGAAATGATAGAAAATTTTGAAGGGAGTGCCCAAGCTAAATTAATGAAAGCACAACTAGGAGATATGTATCCTTATGCACAAATGTTGGAGCAGGTTAAATCTATGAAAGGCATCCAAGCCCGTATGCTTTATGATATAGAAATTAAGTAAACTGGGAATACACTAATCTCCTTGAATTTGCTCTCTATGTTTTTTACGTCATTTTAATTTATGAAAAAAGTATATTACTTATCTACCTGTTCAACATCAAAACGAATTATTACTGAACTCAATTTGAAAGAACTTGGCTTTGAATTTCAGGATATAAAATTCGATTCAATTACTCCTGTGCAGTTGAGTGAAATGGAAGATATGGTGGGGACTTACGAAGGCCTTTTTTCTAAAATAGCTCGTAAATACAAAGAACTAGGGCTTAAGGATAAAAGCCTTTCTGAAGATGACTTTAAAACCTATATCCTATCGGAATACACTTTTCTCAAACGCCCAGTTATTATTGCTGAGGATCAAATATTTATTGGCAACTCAAAAAAAGTAGTTCAAGCTGCCAATGATTTTCTGAACCAAGGCTAGATTTCTTCGTCTTATCGTATTTTTAACATGTTCAATAATTTTACTGCGCATGGATCAACTATTAGTTAAAAAATACGATGGCACTTTGGTGCCATTCGACCGTTCCCGCTTATTAAATTCGCTTAAAAGGTCAGGTGCCGCTGGCCATGTAGCGGAGCTAATTACAAAAGCTGTTGAATTAGAAGCATTTGATGGAATAACCACGAAATTGATTTATCGGAAAGCCTCTAAGCTTTTAACCAAGCACGAGCGAGGTACAGGGGTTAAGTATCGCTTAAAACAAGCTATTATGGATTTAGGCCCATCGGGTTATCCATTCGAAAAATTTGTTGGGGAACTCTTTAAGCAAAGAGGGTTCGAAGTGGAGGTAGGAGTGACGATGCAAGGTTTTTCGGTTACGCACGAAGTGGATGTGGTTGCTCAAAATCCGGATAAATATTATGTGGTGGAATGTAAATTCCATAACAACCAAGCAACTAAGAGTGATGTAAAAATCCCTATGTACATCCACTCTCGAGTGCAAGACTTGCATAAAATGCTGAAAGATGGTGAGGCCAAAGACAAGAAATCGTATGTAGGTTGGATTGTTACCAACACTCGCTTTACCAAAGACGCTATAAAATTTGGAACCGATTATGGTTTGGCAATGCTTAGTTGGGATTACCCCAAAGATGGAGGTCTTCGCGATTGGATAGAAATTGATGGGTTACATCCTATAACAAGCCTTTCTACCCTAACAAAAAAAGAGAAAAGAGTATTGCTAGATGCAGGTATTGTAAGGTGCAAGCAACTGTACGATAAGCCAGAAGTTATGGATGACTTGCCTATTCAAATAAGAAATAAGCGTGCTGCTTATAGAGAATTAAAGGAGTTGTTTGCATAATTGGGTTGCAGTATTTAGAAAAGAAAATGCTGTTTAGGAAAGATCAGCATTTTATAGGTTAATTATTACCTTTAGAAGTAATGAAAAAAATAATAGTATCGGTTATTATATTTCTAGGAATTATTGCATTTGTTTATTTCTATTTTTTTAAAATAAGTGTAAACGCTAAAACCAATGCCATTAATGCAGTACCAGCCAATGCGGTTTTTATTATTGATATTGAAGACCCATTTGCACAGTGGAATAAAATTACTGAAGGAAAAATTTGGCAGTATTTAAAAACTAATGATGCCTTAGCGGAAATCGGGCATAAGATTGATAGTTTAAATGCAGGGCTTAAAAACAATGAGTTTCTATGGGATTTAATTGCTTCACGGCCCATTACGGTATCTGCCCACAAAATAAGGGATAACGAGTTTGATTTACTTTATGTGATAGATGTAACCAAAGCATCGAGTTTTGCTTTTATTAAAGATTACCTCGAAAGCTTGGTAGGCAGGGAGATGAAAGTTACCAAACGCGATTATAATTCTATTGAAATAGTTGAACTCGATTTTAAAGAAAAATCTTCTTTACTGTACCTCTATATTTATAATAACCTTATCGTTATTTCTTCCACTCACGTACTTGTTGAAAGCTCTATCGATCAATTGAAGGAGCCAATAATTACGCGCGACCTAGATTTTATAGAAGTAAGTAAATTGGTAGATGATGATGGAGTAAATATCTATTTACAGCACTCATATTTTCAAGATTATGTTTCTAAATGGGTTAAAAATAAAGAAAGTGAAAGTTTTGAATACCTTAATTCTTTAATTTATTCAGCCGTAAGTATTACTGTTGATGATCACTATATTTCGCTGTCGGGCTATTCTAATTTAGCCGATTCATTACAGTCGTATGCCCAAATAATTCATAATTCTGGCAAAGGAAAAGTGGAAATGCAGGGCATTGTTCCTGAGAATAGCCTCTTTTTTTTAAGCATGGGCTTTGATAGCTTCTCAAAATTTTATAAAAATTTAGAGCAGCGAATTACATACACAGAAGATGCTGAATCTTATGTTAAGAACAAGCAAAAATTGGAGAAGTATCTTGGCATAAGTGTTGAGGAGGACCTGATTAGTTGGATAGGAGACGAAGCAGGTTTACTTCAAATTCACCCGGCTAAAAACAATGGGGAACATGGGTATGCTTTTGTGCTTAAAGCCAATGATATTGATTTGGCAAAAGAAAAATTAGCATTTATAAAAAACCTAGTAAAGAAAAAAACACCTGTAAAATTTAAAGGAATTGAGTACAAAGGCTATGAGATTAATTTTCTTTCAGTTAAAGGAATGTTTAAAGTACTCTTAGGTAATATGTTTTCGAAATTAGAAAAGCCATATTACACCATTATTGATGATTATGTTGTGTTTAGTAATCATCCAGGTACATTAGCCCAACTCATAACCTATAAATTAGAGGGTAAAACCTTACGAAATAATGAGCAATTTGATGCTTATTTTGAGCAATTTGATGCTAAATCTAGCTTGTTTTTATACATAAACTCAAAGCAGGTAGTGCCTGATAGTAAGGAGTATATTTCTAATGAATATTGGGAAACATTGAATAAAAGTAAAACCTATATTGAGAGTTTCCCTATTGTGGGAGTTCAAATTAAACCGGAAGGAAGATTACTAGAAACTTCCATTATTCTAAATTATATGCCAGCTCAAGAAATGGTAAGCTGGAATCAGTTATTTATTCCACTGCCTGAGTTAGAATTAGATACAGTTGTACAAAAACAACCTCAGAAAGAAGAAGAAATACAGATAGATGATATTTTTCCGGAGGACTTAAATGATAAGAAATTAACAGAGAATTATTCTAATGGACAATTAAGGTTTGAGGCCTCTTTAAAAAATGGGCTTAAAGAAGGATCTTATAAGGAATATGATAGTTTGGGTAATGTAATTATTAAAGGCCGTTATAAGAAAAATAAAAAAACTGGCACTTGGAAATATTATGATTCAAATGGCAATCTACTCAGGAAAGAAAAATTTTAAGCTAGTCTTTAATGCTTATAAAAAATTAGGCGTATCTAGTTTACGTCCAATTCTAAAAGCTGCATTTATTAGTCCTACATGGCTATATGTTTGCGGAAAATTTCCCCATTGGCTACCTGTTACTTCGTCAATATCTTCACTATGCAATCCAAGGTGATTCGTGAAGCTTAATAAATGATCAAATATCTTTTTTGCTTCATCAACTCTGCCAACAGCAGCTAATGCTTCTACATACCAATAGGCGCAAATAAGGAAAGTGCTTTCAGGTTTTCCGAAATCATCAGAATGCTTATACCTATAAAATAAACCATCATCCGTTTTAAGTTCTTTCTCGAGCGCCTCTAAATGTAGCTTGGCTTTTTCAGAACTAGGATCGAGGTAATTCATTGTTATCAGGTGCAACTGGCTTGCATCTAATCGGTCCGTTTCAATGGCCGAAGTGTAGGCCTTTTGCGCAGGATCATAACAGCGCTCAATTTGTAACGAAGCTTCTTTAGCTAACTGATTTGCCTTTTCAAGCATTTCATCATCTTCTAATACTTTGGCAATTTTGGCGGCAGCATTTGCACCCGCCCAATGAAATTGAAATGTGTAACAATGTTTAAAACTCATATTGCGTAACTCCCATAAACCTGCATCTGGCTCGTCCATAGTGCGTTCTATGCCTTGGAGTAAATCCATTATAAGTTTCTTAGATCGCGTATGTTCTTGGCTGTTAAGTCGCTCATCTGTATAAAGTGGAAGTAATGAAACAAGTACCTGTCCATACACATCATTTTGAATATGTTCTTTGGCTTGGTTGCCAATTCTTACAGGCCCATTTCCTAAATATCCTTTAAGGTCTAAAATTTTCTCCTCAAAATCTTCTGTGCCCAATAAACTGTATACAGGGTTGTACCTGCAATTTTCTCCCACAGCTATGTTTTCTATGTAATTCGAGTATTTTTCTAACTCCTCAAATTGTCCAATGGAGTTAAACGCATTAAGGGTGTAATACGAATCGCGCATCCAGCAATAACGATAATCCCAATTTCTGCCAGAACCTGGGTGCTCGGGCAAACTAGTTGTGGTGGAGGCCGTTATAGCTCCCGTATCTTCAAATTGGTGCATTTTTAGCGTGAGGGCAGAACGAATTACTGCTTCTTGCCAAAGGGGCCCTATGGTGCAATGACGCACCCAATCGTTCCAATAATCAATAGTTTTGGTTAAAAAGTTTTCTACTGTTTCTTTAATAGGTCCTTCTAAAGGAACCCCCCAAGTCATAATTAAATATATTGGCTGCTCTAGTTTAAAAGATTTGCCCTCTTTAATGTAATTTAAAGAAAGATTGGTGGTTAATCGAACTTGTTCTTCTAATCCTTTAAATCGTAAATGACTGCTACCAAAGCTTACTTCAGGAACTAACTCTCCATACTCACCCCTGGGATTACAAATTACATTAATTTCGGGTGTGCCTTCCATCGATTCAATTTTACGGATGAACATTAATGGTTTATAGTGTCGATCGTATTGCTCAAAGCGAGGAGCGAAGTCAGTTACTTTATAGCGACCGTCATCTGTGCTAATTTCTGTGGTAAGCACATTGGTGTTTTTAATATAGGCCTGGCATGTAGAATGAATATCTTTAACCGGATTAATGCTAAACTCGCCTCCTTTTTCATCATCGAGCAAGCCTCCAAAAATAAAACTACTATCGAATTTGGGCCAACAAAGCCATTTTACACTAGCTTCAGTATCTATTAACGCTTGAAATGCGCAGTTGCCAATAAGGCCTAAATTATAGGTGTGACGATCCATTTAGTAAAAGTGGCAAAAAGATATGCTTATCGCAA
>CAZDQR010000057.1:6468-13533 GCA_964507315.1 uncultured Roseivirgaceae bacterium | reverse complement strand
CCATCATTATTTACATCACCAATACCAACACCACCACCATTGTAAATGTATTCGTAAAAGAATGCATTGGTGCTAGGTCCTTCCATTATTGTGTTTGTAAAATGAATATTAGAAGTGTTGCTATTAACCTGTACAAAGAGAGAATTTGAACTGGGCTGTTTTTTACAACTTATACTTATTGATAAAATGGAGAGAATTAAAGCAATTAATCTAAAAAAATGATTCATAGGTTTTACGAAAAATATCGTTCGAAGTATATAAACATCGAAATTAGTAATAAATGAGCGCATAAATAACATTTATAAAAAATGATAATTGCTGTATTTGCATTTGTTAGAGTTTGTATATTATCATTATTCTACATATAAGTCAATTAAATATATTATACGGGATGAACTTCTTACCTTTGCACTTCATATAATATAGTTGAATTGAATAATTTTAGCAAATTAGGACTTTCCGCAGGCGTTGTGGAAGTGCTAGACCAAATGGGTTTTGAGAACCCAACTCCAGTACAAGAGCAGGCAATACCGATGTTACTAGAAAATGATCCGACAGATTTTATCGGGTTAGCACAAACTGGTACAGGTAAAACTGCTGCTTTCGGCCTACCTTTAATTGAATTAATTGATGTTGATAATAGAGCCACTCAGGCGCTTATTATGGCTCCAACTCGTGAGTTGGGTCAACAAACAGCAGCACAATTAAAAGAGTTTACCAAAAACAACAGAAAACTAAATGTTGAGGTTGTTTATGGTGGAGCCAATATTATGGGCCAAATTAAGGCCCTTAAAAAACCTACCCAAATAATTGTGGCCACTCCTGGTCGTTTATTAGATTTAATAAAGCGTAAAGCTGTTAGCCTTACAAATGTTAAATATGTAGTGCTCGATGAAGCAGATGAAATGCTTAACATGGGCTTTAAAGAAGATATCGATGATATCCTTTCGCATACGCTTGAAAACCGAGTGACTTGGTTGTTCTCGGCTACCATGCCAAAGGAAATTCGTAGAATAGTTAAAAAATACATGGATACTCCTTTGGAAGTAGCCATTAATACGGAACAAAAATCGAATGCGGATATCACACACCAATATGTGATAACTAAAGGTTCTAATAAAGTGCCTGCCTTGCGTAGGTTTATGGATTTGCAACCCGAAATGCGTGCCATTTTGTTTTGCCGTACCAAGCGTGAAACGCAACAAATTGCCGATGATTTAGGAGCTATGGGCTATGGTGCTGAGGCACTGCATGGCGATTTATCGCAAGCACAACGTGATGCCGTGATGAGGCGTTTTAAAACACGATCTATGCAATTACTAGTTGCAACCGATGTGGCAGCTCGTGGTATTGATGTTAATGATTTAACACATGTAATGCATCATCAATTACCAGATCAATTGGAAAGCTACACTCACCGAAGTGGTCGGACCGGTCGTGCTGGTAAAAAAGGGATTTCATTAGCCTTTATTAATCCTCGTGAAGGAAGGCGAATTACGGAACTTGAAAAGCGCATTAAAGTTACTTTTCAAAAGGTAGAAGTGCCATCTGTAGAAGAATTAAAAGCAAGCCGAATTAATAATTGGGCAAACCTTATTTTAAATACTGAAGTAGACGAGCAAGCGAACGATATTTTATATAGTCTGCATGGGAAATTTGCACATTTAAGCGAAAATGATTTACTAAAAAGGCTAATAACTACTCAGTTAGACCATCTTCTTATTCAAGGAGGGAATGACGGTGATTTGAATGAACTCCAAGGTGGAAGAGGTAGAGATCGTGATAGCGGTTCTAGCAATAGAGGAGATCGAAGAGATTCTGATTTTAACGAAGGTGGAAATGGGAAAAGTAGATATTTTATCAATATAGGAACCATTGATGGCATGACCATCCCTGATTTTGTTCATTACATTTCAGATACAGCTGGTATAAAGCGTAATGATGTAGGTGATATTAGTATGCAAAAAACAAGTACCTTTTTTGATGTTGAACCAGATTCAGCAAAAGGGTTTGAAGAAAAATTTAGTGGGCTAGAAATCGAAGGGCGAAGCATTCGAGTAAATAGAGATGATGAAGGACCAAAACGCTCATCACGTGGTGGTAATGGCGGAGGCTCTAGTTATAAAGGTGGATCCCGAAACCGCAGCAGTAGAAGTGGTGGCGGAGGTAGCAGAGATTATAGAGGAGGCGGTGGTCGAGGTGGTAGCCGAGGAGGTAGTTCACGCGACAGAAGACGATAATCCTAACAATATATAATTACTTGGATTTATAAAATTCAATTTATAAAAAGCATACCTTTAAGTTGGTATGCTTTTTATGTGCCCTAAATTTTATAAGATGAAAACTATCGTATTAATCCCCATTATATTAGCCTCCTTTTTCTATTCTTGTTCTACAAAACAAGAGGTAAAAGAAGAAGAAGAGTTTCCTACGCATCATTTTTTTGAATCCAAAGAAATTAACCAACAGCTAAGAGATAGTATTGGAAATGACCATTTTGTAAAATTAACAGATGGGTTTACTTATTATGAATTAGGAGGCCCAGAAGATGCCGAAGAAACAATTGTATTGGTTCACGGGTTTTCCGTGCCAGCATACATTTGGGATTCAACCTACACAGCTGCAATTAATAAAGGATATCGAGTGTTGCGTTACGATGTAATTGGAAGAGGCTTCTCTGATCGGCCAAAGGTTGTGTATGATATTAATTTATCCTACCGACAGTTGGATGAGCTAATTACAAAACTTAACATTAAAACACCTATTAACTTAGTAGGTTTATCTTGGGGAGGAAGAATAGTTTCTCATTATGCGGCAATGCAGCCCTCTAAAATTAATAAACTAATACTTGTAGATCCAAGTGGGTTTGAGCCAGTAGAAAAGAAAGACAGTTTGCCAGTAAAACTTAGCGATAGGGAAGTGGCTAAAGCACTACGAGATCGAGCTCCTGGTATGGCAGAATCGCAATTAGCTGATTTTTACGATCCAACTAAATTTGCCTATTGGCCTGCATTATATCTTCCACAAATGGAGTATAAAGGCTTTGTGCATGCGCTGCTATCAACAGAAAAAAACAAGAGAAGTTTTACTAGCTATATGGCTAAGGTGGCTAATGCTAATGTTAGAGTAAAAATGATTATGGGTGAGCAGGACAAGGTGGTATTGCCAGAAAAAACTGTTCCTGCGGCCAAAGAACAAATTCCAACGATTGATATTTCATTAATTGAGAATGCAGGCCATCTGCCTCATCTTGAACAAACGGCAGAATTTAATAAGGTGTTTTTCGATTTTTTAGAGAATTAATTCTCCATATCGCTTAATTCTAAATTTAAGGCTTTAGTGGAAATTTGTATTTCTACCAAAGAGATGATTAGAGAAATTAATAAAGAGAGTAGGCTAGTGCCAAACATTAAATTGGCCCAAAAGTTGAATTCTTGAAACAGTAAAAACATACAAACAACTGTAAATACAAAGCTTAGGATTCCAAAGGCTTGCATATGCCTAATCATTATTAAGCGCGACCTTAGGTTTTTAATTTGACCATAAATTATTTCATGCGTGGGATCCGTTTTGTATTTGGTGTGTAATCCCCTAATAAGGCTTGCAATCGCTAAAAATCGATTTGTGTAAGCCAATAATAATAGCGTTATTGCTGGAAACAGAAGTGCTGGAGTTGAGATAGATAATAGCATTTGGTGGTTGTAAAGTCTAATGAGAGATGAGTAACAATGATTTAATTTGCGTTGCTCTTAGGTAGTCTAAATTAGGCATTATGTTGTTGGTAAAAAATAATTAAATTGTAAGTTTGAAAATTAGAAGCACAGTTATTCAAGTGTAATGAGTAACGTTTTATATCTATACAAATAAACATAAGATCAAATGGATTTCGACAATCTTTTTACAACTACATATTATGGTAATTCTTTAACGGATTGGGCCATTTCATTTGCAATAATAATTGGCTCAGTGTTTATTGGAAAAATTGGGTATTGGTTTATAAACAAAACTGTAAAACGAATCACAAAAAATACAGAAACCAAATTAGATGATATTATTGTAGATATGCTAGAGGAACCGCTTGTAGTGGTTGTTATAGTAATTGGTTTTTGGTATAGCCTAGGCAGATTGGTGTTTTCTACAGGTTTTACTCAATTTATAGAGCACAGTATGCATGCGGCTCTAATAATTACAGTTACTTGGATGGTGGTTAGGTTATTGGATGCAATGATAGAACAATACGTTGTGCCTCTTACTGAAATCTGATACAGACTTAGACGATATGATGCTGCCTGTAATGCGAAAAGCAGCAAAAGCGATGGCATGGGGGATGGGTATTATTGTTGCATTAAATAATGCAGGGATAGAAATTGCGCCACTTATTGCTGGTTTGGGAATTGGAGGGTTGGCAATGGCGATGGCTGCTAAAGATACTGTGGCTAATATTTTTGGTGGATTTACCATATACTGATAAGCCCTTTAAAGTGGGAGACCGTATTAAACTCGGTGGATTTGATGGGACAATTTATGAAGTAGGCTTGCGAAGTTCTCGCATGAGAACCTTAGAAGGCAGAATGGTAACCATACCAAATGCAAAAATTGCAGATTCAATGATCGAGAATGTGTCGGAGGAGCCGTCTAGAAAAATTATTAATAAATTAGGGCTTGTGTATGATGTTACTTCAGAGCAAATTAAGCAAGCAATGCAATTATTGAAAAATATTGCAGCAGATTGTGATGAATTGGAAGAGAATGTAGTCGTAGGGTTTGCCAGTTTTGGGGATTCCGCGCTTGAAATTACATTTATCTATTATATAAAAGCTGGAAGTGATATTATGGCAACTAAAACAGAGGTGAACCTTAGTGTCCTTGAGCAGTTTACGGCCAATAAACTAGATTTTGCGTATCCTACGCAAATGATTTATACCAAAGCGGTGTAGATTTTTATCTGATTTTCTTTTTATTAATTACTATTATTTAGGTAAAACTCAGTTTGCCAAATATGTACTTATAATTCTGTTTTAGAATAAGGCTCGAGTGGGGCCTAAGATTACTTTGCCTAATGCTTGATAATGACTGTTGCTCTCTAGCTTAGAGCACGTTTAATGAAAGGTTATGTGACCTGCAATAAATGATGGTTACTCATAATTATATTTAATAATCTATTAGTTGCTATTAAAAATACCTTGATATTTAATTATTTATATTTTATAGGGTAGTTTTGGGTGTAATTTAAACCCAATCACAAAAATAATGGCACATTTACGTTTTAAGGCACTCGAGGAAGTTCAAAATAGGGCAGTAGTTCGCGCAGAAGCAGAGTCAAATAAAGTTTCTGATTATTTTGGAGAAAACTCATTTGACATGGAAAAAATGAGACAAGCATTATCTCCTGAAGAATTTAAAAAAGTAAAAAAAACAATTGATAAGGGGAATACGATAGATGCATCTTCAGCCAATGCAGTAGCCTCTGCTGCTAAGGCATGGGCAATGTCGAAAGGTATTACTCATTATACGCACTGGTTTCAGCCATTAACGGGTGCAACAGCCGAAAAGCACGATTCGTTTTTTGATGCTTCGGCAGGAATTGAACTACTAAAAGGAGCCACGTTAGTTCAGCAAGAACCAGATGCGTCTTCTTTTCCAAATGGAGGCATTAGAAGCACATTTGAAGCACGTGGTTATACAGCTTGGGATCCTAGCTCTCCCATTTTTATTTTAGGACGAACGCTTTGTATTCCTACCGTGTTTGTTTCTTACACAGGAGAGGCTTTAGATAATAAGGCTCCTCTATTAAAAGCCGTAGAAGCGGTTGATGAAGCTGCTCAGCGTGTGTGTCAGTATTTTGATAAAAGCATAAACAAGGTAACAGCTTCGTTGGGTGTAGAACAGGAGTACTTCGTAATAGATAAATCGTTGCATGATGCCCGTCCAGATTTGGTAATGAGCGGCCGTACTGTTTTTGGCCATAGCCCTGCTAGAGGACAGCAATTAGATGATCATTACTTTGGGTCAATTCCTAGCCGTGTGTACGATTTTATGAAGGATTTTGAAATCGAAGCCTTAAAACTGGGCATTCCTGTAATGACTCGTCATAATGAAGTAGCTCCAAGTCAATTTGAAGTAGCTCCTTTGTATGAGGAAATTAATGTGGCCACAGATCATAATCAATTATTGATGGATGTAATGAACAGGGTATCTGTTCGACATAAATTAAAGGTACTTTTTCACGAAAAACCATTTGCAAACCTTAATGGTAATGGAAAGCATAATAATTGGTCGTTAGTTACTAATACGGGAGTTAATTTGTTTCAACCAAGCAGTAGTGCTAGAGATAATCTTCAATTTTTAACCTTCTTTGTTTGTACTATTAAGGCGGTGCACCAACATGCAGAATTGTTACGTGCAAGTATTGCTTCTGCGGGTAATGATCACCGATTAGGTGCCAATGAAGCTCCTCCTGCTATAATGTCTGTATTTATTGGAACTCAGCTATCTGCAGTGTTGGATGAGTTGGAAACCAATGGTAACATTAAAGTGGAGAAAGGCGATAACATGTATATGAAGTTGGGTATTGATAAGATACCTTCTATTATACTGGATAATACAGATAGGAACAGAACATCTCCATTTGCCTTTACAGGCAATAAATTTGAGTTTAGAGCGGTTGGTTCTGACACCAATGTGGCATCACCAATGTCGGTTTTAAACTTAATTGTAGCAGATGTACTTACTGATTTTGCCAATAAAGTGGATGCTTTAGTAGAAAAAGGAGAAGACAAGCGTTTGGCAATTGTTAATATTTTGAGACAGTATATTAAAGACTCTAAAAATGTAAGGTTCGAAGGAGATGGTTATTCTGAAGACTGGGTAAAAGAAGCTAAGAAGCGGAAATTGGCGAATGTGAAAGATACACCACGAGCATTGGAAGCTTTTTTGAGTAAAGAGTCTATAAAATTATATGAAAAATTTGGTGTGCTATCTGCTCCAGAACTAGAAGCTCGTAATGAGATTAATTATGAGAACTACATAATGAAAGTTCAAATTGAAGCTCGTTCAATGGGAGAT
>CAZDQR010000057.1:0-6368 GCA_964507315.1 uncultured Roseivirgaceae bacterium | reverse complement strand
TAATTATGAGAACTACATAATGAAAGTTCAAATTGAAGCTCGTTCAATGGGAGATTTAGCTCAAAACCACATCATTCCTACGGCAATTAAATATCAGAATAAACTAATTGATAATGCTAAAGGGTTAATAGAGATTGGGCTTAAGAATGACCATATCAAACCAAGTATTCAGGAGATTTCTGAGTTGATTGATAATCTAATCAAAGACTCAGCTGCGATGCTAAAAGAGCGTAAACGAGTTAATAAAATAGAAGATTCTGCTAAAAAAGCAATTGCCTACAGTGATGATATCAAAGAGAAGTACTTTAATAAAATCAGAAAATCTGTAGATAAGCTAGAGCTTTTAGTGGACGATGAAGATTGGCCTTTACCAAAATACAGAGAGCTCTTATTTATTAGATAGAAAGAACTTAAACACTGTCAATTTAGAAATTGGCAGTGTTTTTAGTTAATAACTAGTTCTGTTCCAAACGTTGTTGTTGTAGGCGAGTGTTTCTCTAAGTATATTTTGTTATTAAAATAATCAAAGGTAACAATAAATTGCCTCAGTGTTTCGCCTCCAATAGTGCCATCTCGTATGAATTTCGGACTTTCATTAGGGAATGAATTTTTATTGGGTACTAGTGCCTCAAAATCTTTGGTTACATGGTGCCTACCAAGAACCAGGTCATTTATAATTACTGTATGGCCAACTAAGTTATCCGCAAGTCCAACTCCTAAGTGCCCATAGCTAGATTTGTTTTTCTGGAGGTCAATTGAATTTGCTCGCAAAATTAAAGGAGCCTCTGCTCCAGTATCTACAAGAAAATTTAGCACATACTTTTTCTCGTTAATTACAACTGGGCACTTAATATATGGTTTTGTGTTAAAAACAGTGAGGTCTAGCGTGGAAACGTTTTTAGTTGGAACAAAATAGCTTGGATCTGTTAATGTGATAACCTGGTTTTTATAATCAATTTGTACAATAAACTTAGCCAATAATTGGTAGCCGAAAACGCCATGTATTTTAATGTCATCTATTTTTTTAGGGAAGCTTAAATTTGGCGTAACTACAAGGCTTATTCCGTGGCCTTTAATGTTTGGCATTTTTACTGTTATATTATCTAACCTATACGCTTTGATGATTCCGCCTTTTCCTAATCCACTAAATTTAATGATGTGTTTATCTCTTCCTTTCCAGCTACGAATACTTTTTTTTATCAAATACAAGAATTGAGTTCATCCCTGTATCAAAAATAAGGTTGAGTTTTTGTCCATCAATAACTACCGGCATGATTATCATATTGTGAGCAGATTTAAATTTAAAACTAGAGGTATAGAATCCTTTGTCTAAATGGAATCCACTAATTCTATCTTCGGAAGCCGATACAGTAATTGATGGTATAAAAAATAGGAGGAGGAGATTAATCCAAAGGGTTGATGTTTGGAGTAATAGTTTGATTTTCATGGAAATGGTTTATGTTGAGTTTTGACAACATAAAGCTAACACCTAGTTAGGTGTGAAAAACCACGTTAAACGTATGAAATCTATGAGTTATTTATCCCTAATAATAGGTTTTATAACGCCAGAAAAAGTAGTGCAGCAAGGCTTCCTCCTATGATTGGTCCTAAAATGGGTATCCAAGCATATCCCCAATTACTACCACCTTTATGGGTGATTGGTAAAATACTATGCGCTATTCTGGGGCCTAAATCACGAGCGGGATTTATGGCGTAGCCAGTGGTGCCACCTAAACTCATACCGATTGCTACAACCAAAAGTGCAACAGGTAAAGCTCCAATTGATCCTAGTCCAATTTTAGCATCATTTAGCCCTTCTGCTTCTAAGCTGCCGCCACTGATGTAAAGCACAACAAAGACTAGTACAAAAGTGCCAAGTACTTCGCTGTATAAATTTCTTATAATGTTTGGTATAGCTGGGCCTGTTGAGAACGTTCCTAAAATGGTATCAGCCTCTTTCGTTTCGTTATATTGAGATGAATAAAGAAACCACGCCAGTAAGCTACCAGTAAAAGCGCCTCCAAGTTGAGCAAGCGAGTATCCTACTACTTTACCCCAAGCAAATTTACCCGCTACCGCAAGACCAATAGTCACAGCAGGGTTAAGGTGAGCGCCACTGTAGGGGCCTGCTACAATTACACCAATAAAAACACCCAATCCCCAACCAAAAGTAATTAGCACCCAACCTGAGCCTTGGGCTAATGTTTTATTGAGAGAAGCATTGGCTACAACACCTGTGCCCATAAGGAGTAACAAGGCTGTGCCTATAAATTCAGCGGTTAGTTCGTTCATATTTATTAAAATTTCTACGCAGGAATGACGAGTGTGTTGATTGTATTAATATTTTAATTCAGTTAAAATTTCTTCGATGGATTTATGATCGCGTTTATAATAATCTAATAACAAATCTGATCTATTGGTGAATTGCCCATCGCAAGAAGTAGAGTATTTCAAGTCTATTTTGGTATCGAATGTATAAGGATGGATGATGTAGTTGTTTTTACGGTATAAGTCAATCATCCAATCTTCCATTAAGTTTGAATACTCGTTGAGTTCCCCTTTAAAACTTGGTCCCACAATAGTTGCTCCATATACAATTCCATAGCTAAGTGCTTTTTGGAGTTTTTCAGGTGTGGCACCTCCAGTTAAAAATTCTTCGTCATTCCAGATTAACATGCACTTAGGCGTGTTAATAAAATACTCGTGCAAATTTTTAAGACTTTCGATTGAAAAAGTCTGTAAAATTAATTTCTTATCAGGGTTATCGATCCATCCTCTTTTAGCTAATAAATCGAATAAATCTTTCTCAATGTTAGGAAATAGTTCGGGGTTTTTTGTTTCAAGATAGAGCCCAGGTTTATTGCCATCAGCTTCGGCAATATCAATTAGCTGAGTAAGCGTAATTATTGGAAGGCCTTTATAAGATGCTCTTGCAAAATCAGGGTATTCTTCGTTAAACCAACTGCCAGCATCTAGATTTTTTAGCTCGGCAAGTGTAAACATGTTTACAGATTGATTTACCCGCTCAGGGTAAATTTCTTCAATATTAGTAGTCCGTTTTAGGTTGTTATCGTGCAAACAAATAATGACTCCATCCTTTGTTCTTTGCAGGTCAGCTTCTAAATAATCGGCCCCAAGCTTTTTTGCAAGCCAATAGGAAGGAGCCGTTTCTTCTGGCGCTTGCCTTGGCATGCCACGGTGGGCAATTACTGCATTTTTAATAACCATTTCATCTAGTTTATCTTGATTTTTAGATTTATAACAGCTTGTTAAAGTGCTTAAAATCAATAATATATATAAATATTTACTCGGGTTCATTATTTTAATATGTAGCCTTCAGCATTTTGAGTATATTCATTGATTTGCTCTTTGGTCCAACTGTATTTCTTCCCCATTTCTTTGGCCATAAGCTCGCCAACTTCGGCAGCCATATCAATACTTGCCTTAGCATCTAAAAACAAAGCCCGGGTTCTTCTTGCTAAAACATCGTCAATGGTTCTTGCCATTTCTTTTCGAACCGCCCAAATAACTTCTGCTTTTAAATAGGGTAAATCTGGGTGTAATTGCTCTCCCAATTTAGGGTTCTGAACAATGAGTTGTTTTAGTTCTGGAATGTCGGCTCCATATACATATAAGTGGTTCTCACGTTTTACATTTTTTACATAACCATGGATAGGCATATGTTCGGTAACACATTTTTTTTCGTCAAGTCCTCCAAGTAATGCAGCCTTATTAATTACATCTTCAGCCATCGCTCGGTAGGTTGTCCATTTGCCACCAATAATAGATACGAGGCCAGATAGGGAAACTAAAATTTTATGGCTTCGTGAAATTTCTTTTGTTTTTTCATCATCATCTTTTGGTGCTGCCAATGGTCTAAGTCCTGCAAAAATACTTTTAACATCTTTTCGAGTAGGTGCTTTTTCGAGGTAGCGAGTAGCTGTTTTTAGTATAAACTCTATTTCTTCTTCCAGAGCTCGAGGTTCAATACTTGCTTCATCTACCAAATGATCGGTGGTACCCACAACCACTTTGCCATGCCACGGAACAGCAAATAAGACTCTGCCATCATCGGTTCTCGGAATCATAATAGCGGAATCACTCTGTAAAAAGGAAGAGTCTAATACAATGTGTACCCCTTGGCTTGGCACAACGGTACGCTTTATCCCAGGTTCGTCCATATTTAGAATGTCGTCTGTAAAAACACCTGTGGCGTTAACAACAACCTTTGCATTTATACTGTATTCGGTACCTGTTTCTTCGTCTTTACAACTAACGCCTGTAATCTGATCTTTATCGTTTTTTAAAAGCCCTGTTACTCCACAGTAATTAATAGCTGCTCCTCCATTTTCTACTAATGTTTGCGCAAGGTTTATAGCTAATCTTGCATCATCAAATTGACCATCGTGGTAAATTACTCCGCCTTCTAATTCCTCCTCTTGGAGATTGGGAATGGCTTTTAAGGTTTCTTCTTTAGATATATTTACCGAAGGTCCAAGGCCTAATTTGCCTGCCATAACATCGTATAACTTTAACCCAACAGTATAAAATGGCTTCGACCACCAAGTGTAATTAGGGATGATGAATTTTTGGTTTTTAACCAAGTGAGGAGCATTCTGCTTTAGTAATCCTCGTTCTTTTAATGCTTCTAAAACTAACGATACATCTCCCTGAGCTAAGTAACGAACTCCCCCATGTACTAATTTAGTACTACGGCTAGAAGTGCCTTTGGCAAAATCGTATTTTTCTAAAAGTAGTGTAGTGTATCCTCTGGCCGCGGCATCAACTGCAGCTCCTAAACCTGAGGCTCCACCTCCAATTACTACAACATCCCAGATTTTGTCTTGGTTTTCAATTTCCTTTATTCCTGCTTCTCTTTTCATTTTACTTACTTATGATGCCCAGTTTTTAGATCGTTCAACAGCTTTCAGCCACAATTCATTATGGGTATTGGCATCCTCTTTACTCATATTTGGACTGAACATTGTATCAATTTCCCATTTCGTTTTTAGTTCGTCCATTTGCCATAGTCCTACCCCAAGACCTGCTAAATAGGCTGCTCCCAAAGCAGTAGTTTCATGATTGATAGGCCTTAATACATCAATGGACGAAATATTAGACTGAAACTGTACTAAGAAATTGTTTGCAGTGGCTCCGCCATCAACTCTCAGCTCTTGAATGTTACTGCCTTTATCTTTACTCATGGTTGAAAGTACATCGTTTACTTGATAGCAAATGCTTTCCAGAGCTGCTCTGGTAATATGCGCACTTGTGGTTCCTCGTGTAATTCCCACAATGGTTCCCCTTGCATCTGGGTCCCAATGAGGTGCCCCAAGACCCGTTAGTGCAGGAACTACTACTACGCCATCTGTGCTTTCAACGCTGGTTGCCAAAGTCTCACTTTCAGCTGCATCTTTAAAAAACTTGAGTCCATCTCTAAGCCATTGAATGGTAGCACCTCCCATAAATACGCTGCCTTCTAAGGCATACGTTGCTTTTCCATTAATTTGCCAACCGACTGTAGTTAGCAATTTGTTTTTTGAGGGTACGGGTTTGTCTCCAATGTTCATCATTAAAAAACAACCTGTTCCATAAGTGCATTTGGCCATCCCCGTATCAATGCACATTTGTCCAAATAATGCGGCTTGCTGGTCTCCTGCAATACCACTAATAGGAATTTTGGCTCCGAATACTTGCTTATCTATTACTGCTAGATTTCCACTTGATTCACAAACAGTAGGTAGCATAGAAGAAGGGATTTCAAGAATCTCTAATAATTCGTTATCCCAAGTGAGTGTATTTATATTAAAGGCCAGCGTTCTACTCGCATTACTTACATCTGTAATATGGCTAGTGCCATTGGTTAGCTTCCAAATAAGCCAGGTATCAATGGTGCCAAACGCTAGTTTACCATTGGAGGCAAGTTCTTTAGCTCCATCTACATGGTTTAGGATCCAATTAATTTTTGTTCCTGAAAAGTAGGAGTCAAGTACCAGTCCTGTTTTAGAGCTAAAGGTAGCTTCTAAGTTTTTTGACTTAAGGCCTTCGCAATAATCACTTGTGCGTCTATCTTGCCAAACAATGGCATTATATATAGGCTGGCCCGTTTCTCTGTTCCAAACCACTGTGGTTTCTCTTTGATTGGTAATTCCTATTCCAGCAATATCTTGAGGTGTAATTCCTGCTTTCTTAATTACTTTTTGAGCAACTTCTAGCTGAGATTCCCAAATTTCAATGGGGTTATGTTCTACCCAACCTGGTTGAGGAAATATTTGCTCAAACTCTTTTTGAACTGTTGCAATTGGTTGTGCATCAGCATTATAAATAATTGCCCTAGAACTTGTGGTGCCTTGGTCTAATGCGAGAAT
>CAZDQR010000056.1:0-13890 GCA_964507315.1 uncultured Roseivirgaceae bacterium | reverse complement strand
AACCTTAGGTGTTTTTATTGTATGCCTGCCGAAGGCATTGATTATGTGCCTAGGAAAGATTTGCTTTCGTATGAAGAAATGCTTCGTCTCACACGTATTTTCGTGCAACTTGGAGTGAATAAAATTAGATTAACGGGAGGAGAACCTTTTGTAAGACATAATTTCTATGGTTTTTTAAAGCGACTTACTAAAATTGAAGGTCTCGATAAAATTGCCATCACCACCAATGGTTCTGTAGCAAGCAAGCACATCCCCTTCTTAAAAGAAATTGGTATTACATCCATTAACTTAAGCTTAGATACGCTTGATAAAGAAAAGTTTAATAAAATAACTCGAAGGGATTTCTTTGACCAAGCAATGGAAACCTATCATGCCGTGTTAGCCGCAGGCATAAAACTATCAATCAACATGGTAGTAATGGAAGGTAGAAATATAGAAGATATTGTGCCTATGGCTATGCTTACTAAACATGATGATGTAACAGTTCGTTATATTGAAGAAATGCCATTTAATGGCAAGGGAGCACGAAATACTATTGGGTTTAACCACGCCAAAATTCTAGAAACATTAGAATCAAACTTACCAACCTTAGGACCAATTGCATTTGCCGATGGCACCACTGCTCAAGAATATAGTATTGAAGGTCATAAAGGGCGAGTGGGCATAATTGCAGCCCATACACGTACATTTTGCAGCTCTTGTAACCGTATTAGAGTTACGGCAACTGGCCAAATGAAGAACTGTTTATACGATAAAGGTGTACTCAACATAAAACGTATGCTTACTGATGGCTCCTCAGACCAAATGATTTGTGAAGCTATAAAAGAAGGTTATAGCAAAAAGCACAAATCCGGTTTTGAGGCAGAAGCCAATCAGCCAAAGGCCATTTCCGAATCTATGAGTAGTATTGGGGGGTGATTAACTATTTTTATAAAAGTCTATTAATCTCCTTGAAGTAAACGCCCAATTATAGTTTCCTTTTAGAGAAGATTCGAATCCATTAGCCCCAAATTTATCACATTTCTCTTTACTCTCATGCAATTCCACTATTTTGGACGATAAATTGGGAGCATTCCCAGCTTCAAAAACCAATCCCGACTTTGTCTCATTTACAATTCTTTTAAGAGGAGTACTCGAGCTTACAATCAACGGCTTACCCGTCATCATACACTGAAATAGCTTATGAGGCACAGTGTGATCGGTATGCCCATTACTATGGTGTGGAATAATATTAACACTGGCCATTTTCATAAATGAATAAAACTCTGAGAAAGGTCTATACCCAAGTACTTTAACCTTATCTACTACATCATACTTAACTGTTAAAGAGGCAATCATTTCTCGAGCTGCTTCCGATAACGTACCAGTTATGTAAAACACAATATCATCATACGATTTCAACTCTCCTAATGCTTCTATAACAGTGTCTACTCCTCTGTGAGGCCCAACACCTCCAGTATAGGCTAAAATAAATTTGTTTTTATCTTCTCCGTAGGTGTTTTCATCCAGTTCATTTTTAATGAAAGCCTTACTTTCAGTATTTGTAACAACTGTAATTTTATCAGGTTGTAGATTATGATCTTTAACCAAACGAGATTTCATTTCATCAACCACAGCGATTATATGATCGACATTATGAGATACCCAATTTTCATATCGAGTCCACCTCCTGTACCCAAAGAATAATTTATTTTTCAACCTAATTAATGGATTTTTCTTCCATTTAAACCAAATACTTAATGCTTCCGGATAATTTTCGTGAAAATCAGCTACAACCTTGATATTGCTAATTTTTGCTACCTTAACAGCAGTTTTCACCAGTGGCAAATCATGAACATGAAGCACATCAACAGAAAACTTATCTATAAAAGCCTTTAGGTTATTCTTAAATATTGGATGAACAAAGTTTATAGCAATTCGAATATCCATCCATCCTTTTTGAGAATGAGTTGTACCAGTATTTATTCTCATCAATGAAATACCATCAACAATTTCAAATTCTGATTCTCCCTCTCTCCTTTTACACAGAAGAGAAACCTTAAACCCAGCTTCTATTAATGCTGTTGCTTCTTTTTGCACTCTTATATCAGATGGGTAAAAGCCATCTAATAACATCCCTATTGATTTAGCCATTTTAAAATTCTAGCTTGCAAGTTAAATCTAGTTCTTTAATTTTAAGTATAGTTTAAGGGTAGAATAATTTATAATTTTGAACCTTAATAAAACACCTTCATTTGGCCTCCTTATTTTTTAATACAGCACTCAAAGAATCCTCTAGGGCTTTATGGGTTAAAAATCTTTATTTAGCCCCCAAAGCATCTAATTACAAATACATTAGGTACAGGGTTTTAAGGCCTATCCTAAAAGGCTATTATAAGTTATTCAATCTTTTTTACCCAAACCGACCTTGGACAACTCCTGCTTCTATCCTGTTTTTTGATAAAGTACTTACCAAAGACATGGTTGGCTTAGAATACGGCAGTGGGCGAAGCACCATGTATTTTGCTCAAAAACTAAAATCGCTGGTAAGTATTGAACATTATGAAGGGTGGTATAAAAAAGTTAAACAGCAACTGAAGGATAACAGTATTTCTAATGTTGAATACCTACTAATTCCAAAGCAAGATACACCAGACAGTATAATAGATATTGATACTGAACTAAATAAGCTAAATGGAGACGAACCTCGTAACGATTTTTATAATTACTACTCTAAAGTAAATGAATACACAGATGGCTATTTTGACTTTGTACTAATTGATGGTCGAGCTAGAACAAATTGCGGATTAAATGCAATTGATAAACTTAAATCAGGTGGTATTTTTGTATTAGATAATTCTGAACGGTCGCGATATAAACCGCTTCATAGTGCATTAGCTCAGTGGCCTAAAGTAGAAACCACTTCGGGTTTAACAAATACCACAATCTGGATAAAACCATAAATGGGTGTAATAATAAAACAAAGCTTAGTGTCAACAATACTCACCTATGTAGGCGTGCTTATTGGCTTTGTTAATTTTTTATACCTATTCCCAAGGTATATGAGCCCATCGGAAGTTGGTTTAGTAAGAATTCTGCAAGATACGGCTATGCTCATGGTGCCTTTTGTACAACTTGGCGTTAGCCAGTTAGTTATAAAGTACTACCCCCAATTTAAGGATAAGAAGTATTATTCAGAATTTGTGACACTTGTTTTAGGGTTATTTTTAGCTTCTTCCATTCTTTTTACATTCATATTCTTAGTTTTTAAGTTAAATATAATTGAGTTCTTTCAAGAAAAGGCCCCTGCTGTTAATGATTATATCTTCTATATCTTAGGGCTTTCACTTTTACTCGCCATTCATCAATTACTAGTTTCTTTTGCCCAGTCGTTACATAATATAATTCTACCTAATTTTTTAAAGGAAGTTGTTCTCAGGGCTCTAACGTTAGTAGGAATAAGCCTCTTTGCGCTTCAAATAATAGATTTTCATCAATTTATTTTGCTACTAATCAGCTCTTATTTGGTAAGTTTTTTAGTTTTATCAGGCTATCTAGTAAAGAATAAATCTTTCCAATTTACGCTCAAATTTGAGCATATTAAATGGAGTGCAATTCAAAAAATGCTATCATACTCCTTGTTTACCTTTTTGGGTGCTAGTGGAATTTTAATTATTGGCAAAGTGGATAGTATAATGGTTGGGGGAATGTTAGGAACCGGTGAAGTGGCCATTTATACCACGGCATTTTATATTGCCGTTCTTATAGAATTACCAAAACGAGCAGTAGCACAAATTGGTATGCCTATTATTTCTCGTGCATTTAAAAATAATAATTTCGAAGAGATTAAAACAATATATTCCAAAAGCTCCATTAATAATTTAATCATTGGTTCACTGCTTTTCATAGGAATTTGGGTAAACTTAGATAGTCTATATTCACTTATTCCTAATTCAGAAGTTTATGTATTAGGTAAATGGGTGGTATTGATTATTGGTACTGGCAAGCTACTAGATATGGTGGCAGGTCTAAATGGAGAGATCATTGTTATGTCGAAACACTATCGAATAAATGTTTATTTAGTGGTAACACTCACCATTTTTACTGTTACGGCCAATTATTTGCTAATACCAATATATGGATTAGAAGGAGCAGCCATTGGCTCTAGTTTAGCTCTACTATTCTTTAACTTAAGTAAGTTTGGATTCCTGTATTGGAAAGAAAAGATCCAACCATTTTCATTTCAAACTATAAAGGTTATTGCCATAGCTACGTTAACTCTTTTGGTTGGGTTGAACGCCCCTGAATTATCAAATCGAATCTTCGATATAATTTATCGCTCCATATTAGTAACAATTTTATTCGGAGGTTTAATTATTTGGCTGAAGCCTAGCGAAGATGTAGATGGATTAATAAAATCTCTACTTCGTAGATTCAAATAATCAAAACTTACACCAGTCATCTGGTAAACCACTAACATTGTACGATTTATATTGCTAGAACCCCAACATTTTTCTCCCGCAAATTTCGCTGATATACGCAGAAAAAATCAGCGGCATCAACGTTATCTTCGAGAAATCAAATAGCAATTTAAAATGTAGAAATTACCTAAAAAACTCCTTAATCGCCTTTACTACATATTCCACTTGCACTCTATTTAATTCTGCATATATAGGTAATGAAAGGAGCTTACCAGTCATTTCATCTGCAACAGCAAATGGACCTTGTTCTTCGAATATACCAAGTTTGTGAAGTGGTTGAGGATAATGAATCTGTGTATTAATGCCCTTTGATTCTAAAAACGTTTTAAGCTCGTCTCTTCGATCGGTTTGAATAACAAATAAATGATACACATGCCCGTAGTCGTTTGGTGTAGAAGGTAGTTTAATTGGAGTATCTTTTAATAAATCCAGATACCACTTTGCTACCAGTTGTCTCTTTTGAGTCCACTCTGCTAAATGATTCAACTTAACATTTAAAATGGCTGCTTGCATGCTATCCAGTCTACTGTTTCTACCAGCAATGATATGGTTATGTTTTCCTTGCTGTCCTAATCGTGCAATTATTCGAGCCTTTTCATTTAGCTCTTTTGAATTAGTAACCACTGCACCTCCATCTCCATAGGCTCCTAAATTTTTACCCGGATAAAAACTATAGGTTGCCATATCACCAAAAGAACCCACCTTTTTACCATTAATGGTAGCGTTATGTGCTTGGGCACAATCTTCGATTACTTTTAGATTATGAGTAGCTGCTATTTTTAATATGGCCTCCATATTGGCAGGTAAACCATAAAAATGAACAGGGATAATAGCTTTTGTCCTAGCCGTGATTTTATCTTCTATCTTAGAAACATCAATGGTGTAAAAATCAGTGTGTACATCTACAAAAATGGGCTTGGCTCCTACTCTACTTACTGCACTGGCAGTAGATACCCACGTATAAGCGGGTACTAACACTTCATCTTCCTCGCCTATTCCAAGAGCTTCTAAGGCTATTTCAATAGCATCGGTACCATTGGCGCAGCCAACACAATGAGCAACGCCCATATACGCAGCAAAGTTCTTTTCAAAAGAGTCCAATGGGTGTCCATTTACAAAAATGGCATTATCTAAGATGTGTGCTATGGTCTCAGCAATCTCTCCTTTTATTGATTGATATTGGATTTGAAGATCAACAAATGGAATGTTCATAGTATCATTTCTTAAAATTAATTAAAACTACTCTTGCAGATTTCGGGGATGAACGCGGATAATTATTCAGCGGCTATCTGCAAAATTTGCAGGGTTATCATTTTTTACGTGCAGGATTACCCACATAAACTCCTGCTTTTGTTATATTTTTTGTCACCACAGCTCCTGCCCCAATTACTACATTATTGCAAATAGAAACAGGCAATATAGTAGCATTAGAACCAATAGATACATGATTCCCGATGCTCGTTGCCTTCCATAATTTCATATTACCTCCAGCTGGTTTGCCTTCCACAAAGAGGTCGTTTATAAACATAACTCCGTGCCCAATAAAACAGTCGGAACCAATGATTACCAACTCGCAAATAAAACTGTGCGACTGCACTTTGGTTCGTGCTCCAATTTTTACATCTTTCTGTATCTCTACAAAAGGTCCTATAAAACACTCATCTCCAATGGTGCAGCCATATAAATTAACAGGTTCCACTACTTTAACTTGTTCGCCAAACTGAACATTTTTAATTCCTGATGGTATTGTTATAGGGTTAGGCATTTGCTCCTTTATAAATGATTTCAATTGCTTCTATCGAAAGTTGCCCTTCTTTACCCTCTACAATATTGGAAATCTCACCAGATAAATCTTTTACCACTTCTTCTATTACTCTATGATGATTAGAGCTTGATCCTTGGTACTTACCATAATTATTCGGCTGATCTACAAAAGAAATATTATCTGGTAATGGATGAGATTTCACATCCCAGTACTCCACCTTATTTAAGTATCCACCTCCAATTTTTATGGTACCGTGTTCGCCCATAATGGTAATACTACCCTCAAAATTTTTATTATACACGTTGGTAGTCCAAGAGATTGAACCTATCACACCGGATTCAAAAAGAACAGATGACTGCCCATTATCCTCTATTTCAATATCGTGGGCTTGTGTAGCCAATACTGTTTTAGCCTCTGTTATTTTCCCAAACCACCAAACTAAAATATCTATAAAATGGCTAGCTTGAGTAAACAGAGCTCCACGCTCCGTTTCTTTACTTCCTCTCCAATCGGATTGGTTATAATATTCTTGATGGCGGTTCCAAAGCACATTGCAATGCACTTTATAAATTTTACCTAATCGGTTATTTTTAATAGCTTCTTCTGCCAATTTAATAGGAACATTATAGCGATTTTGTTTTACTACAAACAGTTTTAAGCCTGCATCAACAGCTGCCTGCGACATTTCAGCTGCATCTGAAGCAGAAAGGGTCATAGGCTTTTCTACAACCACATGTTTACCTGCCTTAAGTGCAGCCAAAGTCATGGGTTTATGCAAATGATGAGGTGTACAAATACTAACTACATCAATATCCTCATTGAGCAAATCGGGATAATCTTGATGGACTGACATATTTCCATACAACTCTGCTTGCGTTGTTGCTAGTTCTTCTTCTACATCGCATACCGACACTAGCTCAGTAAATTCATATTGATCTAATACGGCAGCATGGCGTTTGCCAATATGGCCACAACCTATAATTCCAAATCGTTGTTTCTTCATAATAAAAGTCTAGCGTAAAGATAAAAATTAGATTTGTTAAGCGATCACCTCATCTAATAAGTTGGCAACTTCTCCCGTTAATTTTTTGCGATCAAATTTATTAATAGCGTCTGTGCCTACCCTTTCATTTTTATTTTGATAGGCAGCAAATAAATCTTGAATTCTATTTTTTAGCCCTTGCTTATTTTGATATGTTAAAAACCCATCATATCCACATGCTTTAAGCACATCGTTGGCTTCACTCTCTAATTGACCAATGGCCAAAATGGGTCGTTTTGCTGAAAAATACTCAAATAACTTACCTGGCAAAATCCAAGATGAATTAGAAGTATCATTAACCAATAATAACAGCACTGCAGATTCCTGATATAATTCTAGCACTTTGTTATGTGCTAAATACTCAGGGATATTAACCTTATCCACTAATATACTATGACGATTAATACTATCTCTTACAGGCTGATCAATTGTACCAGCCAACAGAATTTCTACCTCGTTATTAAATGTATCATCCTCATTGCATAACTCATTTAATACCTCCCAAAGTATGGCAGGATTTCGTCCTTCATTTAAAAGCCCCACATGAGAAATTTTAAAGGAAGATGGCATTATGGTGTTATCAAACACAAAATCTTCTACATCAAATCCATTGGTTACTACTTCAACTTTATTAATGCCACTAGTAGTGGCCAATTTGGTTGCCAGGTTATAGGTAACCGTAAGTACTTTATCGGCTTGATGCATCACTTGGCGTTCCAATTTCTTATGGCGTTTCCAAGATTTCTGTGTCAAGTTCAACTGTGTCAACACATCCCAATCGCTCCATGGGTCTCTAAAATCAGCAATCCATTTTACTCCTAGTCTTCTTTTTAGCTCCATCCCAATTAAATGCATGCTATGAGGTGGTCCCGTGGTAATTATAATATCCACAGGATTATTTCGAAGATAATTTTCTGCATAGTTAACCGAAGGTCTTACCCAAAATAAGCGTGCATCTGGTATAAACCAATTTCCCCTTATCCAAAGTGAAATTCTACTAAATAATGAAGTGTTTTTAGTATCAACCACTCCCTGTTTTTGAACTGCTTTTTTGCCCATTAGTTTTCGGTATAAGCCAAATGGCTCCCAAATAGGTAATTTGAGCACGGTGGTTTCAGAAGCAACATCTTTTAAAAGACTTTCATCCTGTAATTCAAAATCTGGATTTTCAGGCGTAAGAATGATAGGTTCCCAATCATAATTTGGCAAATACTTAGCCATTTTTAGCCATCGTTGTACTCCTCCACCTCCACTAGGTGGCCAATAATAAGTAATGATAAGTACTCTTTTTTTTGTCATTATTAGGCAAATAATTGGGAGCACAAATATAGAAATAGTTAATAGTAACTGGGAGGATTATAGATCGAAAACGATTGCAATAAAAAATATTGAATTTAATTGTCATTTGCAGCCTCCCAATTGAAAAGATATTGCCATTTTTGAGCTCATTTTGATACGAATACTATGAAACGAATTGCCGTTTTTACCTCTGGGGGAGATTCTCCAGGAATGAATGCTTGCATAAGAGCAGCTGTACGTGGTGCTATATATTACGAAGTTGAAGTCTATGGAATTTACCACGGGTTTCAAGGAATGATTGATGGTGAATTTAGTAAGATGGAATCTCACTCAGTAAGTAATATATTACAGCACGGAGGCACCATGTTAAAATCTGCTCGAAGCACCGATTTTAGAACAAAAGCGGGCAGAAAACTTGCTTATAATAACTTGAAGGCAAAAGGTATAGAAGGCTTAGTTGCTATAGGCGGTGATGGTACATTTACAGGTGCTGATATTTTTTATGAAGAGTATGGCATACCAGTTATAGGTGTACCGGGCACTATCGACAACGATATTTACGGAACTGATAAAACCATTGGTTTTGATACAGCCGTAAATACAACCTTAGATGCTATCGATAAAATTAGAGATACAGCAGATTCTCATGGCAGGATTTTTTTTATTGAAGTAATGGGCCGTGATTCGGGCTATATTGCCATTCAATCAGCCATTGGCGGTGGAGCAGAAAGTGTTATTTTACCCGAAAAAGATGCGACTGCTGAAGATGTAGTAAATAATTTACAAGATGGTATCCGTAGAGATAAGTCTTTTTCTATTGTAGTAGTTGCAGAAAAAGACGACCCAGGCTATGCTGTTGAATTAGCCAATGCAGTAAAGAAAACCATTACTGATAAAGACATTAGAGTAACTATTTTAGGCCATATTCAACGTGGTGGCTCTCCTACTTCTACAGATAGAACACTCGCAAGTAGATTAGGCCTAGGTGCTGTTGAAGGGCTTTTAGATGGTCAAAAGGATGTGATGGTGGGTATTGTAAACGACAAACTAACTTACACTCCTCTTAAAGATGCTATTTCTAAAACAAAAAAACTTAACCCAGATTTATTACGAGTAATGAAAATACTTAGTATCTAAGTATTTAACCGTGGAGCTAAATAATTGATAATCTCATTCAATTGAGTAGGTTCGAACCATTGGACTTGTTCATTTTTTTTAAACCAAGTCATTTGTCGCTTGGCATACCTCCGGGAGTTTCTTTTAAGTAATCGAATGGCTTCTTCTTTATCATAAATGCCGTCAAGGTGTCCATATATCTCGCTATAACCCACAGTTTTTAAGGCATTTATATCTTTATATTGCTCATTCAGTTTGGCTTCTTCAAATAGCCCATTAGCTATCATAAAATCCATTCTAGCGTTTATTCTTTGATATAAGACTTCCCTGAGCAACTCTAATCCAATAAAATGGAGCTGAAACTTTCTTTGCTCTTGAGCCCCTGTTCTAAAAGAAGAAAAAGACTTGCCAGTACCTATACAAATTTCTAAGGCTCGAATAATCCGCTGTTGATTTTCAGGATTAATGCTTTGAGCATAATTAGGATCTAATGTTTGCAGTTCTTTAAAAAGTGGTTCCACTCCTTTTTCTGCTAAGCGCGTATTTAGCATTGCTCTAATACTAGCATCTACTTTAGGAAAATCACTAAACCCAAAGCAGAGTGCATCTACGTATAAACCAGAACCCCCACTTAAAATGGCAACATCATTATGTGTATAAATTTTATCCAGAACGGATAATCCTTCCTTTTCAAAATGACCAGCACTAAACTCATCTAAGATGCTTCTATCATTAATAAAGTAATGAGGAACTTTATCCAACTCCTGCAAGCTAGGTTTAGCCGTACCAATAGATAATTCTTTAAAAACTTGGCGAGAATCTGCATTTAACACCTCAACACCTAAATGCTTTGCTAACTGCACAGTTAAGGCAGTTTTACCAACTGCAGTTGGTCCTACAATTACAATTAAATGCTTTTTATTCATTTCTTAGTGCTGATTTTCCTCAAAAATATCTCCTTGACATTCTAAATTATTACTTTTAAGATTGAATATTTAGATTTTTAGCATTCTATAAACACACAATTGGAAAAAGAAGCCCCCATACAGATAAGTTATACCAACCTCCTTACTCTAATTATTAATACGGATGGCACAATTAGGTTTATAACAAAACCAATGGCCTTGTTATTGGGGTATGAAATTGATGAGCTAATTGGGTATGATGTTAACATATTATTTGCTCCAAACGAGCTAAAAAAGCTTGAATCCCTTGTGCAATCAATTGATTCTGCTGAAAATTTAGAATTTCAAGACTTTCCTGCCTTAATTCTAGCTCGTTCGAGCAAGCCTCTTGATTTGAATTTAAAAATAATTCAAATTAAAAACAGTTTTTTAAATGCCTATTCCTATGCCATATTAAGCGATAACATTATTTATCGAAATTTTGTTAAAGAAGTTTTTAGCGCATCAAATCACAGCATTAAAGAATTATATGAAATTGCTAATGAAGTAATCTTAATTCTTGATATTAATAAAAAAGTAATACACTTAAACAAAAGGTGGAAATCTAAATTAGGCTTTAAAGAAGTACCAGTAAAAGGCCTTTCTATTGATGAACTTATTAACAGCGATGCTGCCCTTGCACTAAATGATGCACTAGACCAGCTTAATTCTGAAAAGCCATTTATAAAAACATCTTTAAAATTAAAATCAACCCTTAACGATAACTATTACTACTTAAAGGGATATTTAATGGTTGAGAAGAAAGATGGAGAGCCATTTATATACCAATGTATTTTTAATGATATATCGGAAGAAGTTCGAGCAGAAAAAGCTAAAAGCCTCTTTTTTAATATCTCTAACCAAATAGTAGAAAACACCAATCTACAAACCATCTATAAAAACATTCATAAAGAGCTAAATGAAGTAATTGCGTGTGAAAACTTATACATCGCTCTTTATAACCCTGAAGAAGATGATGAAAGCATTCACTTTCCTTATTTTTTAGACAAAGATCGAAGTTTTAAAAGTGGCTTAGTGCGGCCAGTATCTAAAGGAATTACAGAATATGCTATTAAAAATGGTGGACCATCAAGCCTTACTAGAGAGCACCTAGTAGAACTAGGAAATTCCAATGAAATAGAAATTTTAGGAGATTTACCCGAGCATTGGCTTGGCGTGCCTCTGCAAACCTCAAATAAAGTAATTGGGCTAGTGGCGGTACAGTCATATGCCAAAGGGTTTAGGTATAGCGAAGCAGATATTAATTTATTGGATTTTGCATCCTCTCAAATTGCCATGGCCATTGAAATGGCCAAAACAAGGGAGAATTTGCAAAATCAAACTGCTCAATTAAACGCAATTTTCGATAGTAGTTCTCACCTAATATGGTCTGTAAATAAAGAGTTAGAAGTAACTTCCTATAATAAAAATTACTTAGAGGCCAACTTCATTAATCACGACATAGTACTAAGCAATAACGAAGAAGAGCAGGGGCTAGAAGCCTCACCAACAAACTTTTGGAAAGATAAATATAAACTGGCATTTAAGGGTGAAAAGCTTCAGTTTGAAATCAACTTAAAAGATGCTCAAGACAATATTATTTGGAAGGAGATTCACTTAAACCCTATTTATAATTTCTCAAATAAAATCACGGAAGTTTCAGGTATTGCCCAAGATATTACTCCAAAAAAACATTCTGAGTTCGCCCTATTAAAAAGTGAAGAGAAATTTAGGAACATTTTTGAATCGTTTCAAGATTTATACTTTAGGTGCAGTCTGCATGGTAGCATTTTAATGGTAAGCCCATCTATCAAAGATTTATTGGGCTACCAATCGTTTGAAGTGGTAGGTAAGCATATAGATGATTTTTACTTATACAACCCACGCGCTAAAAAGATACTAAACGAGTTAAAAACAGAAAAGACACTTAAAAACGTTGAAGTTTCCATTGTAAAACAAAATGGTGAAGTGAGGCAATGTATCTGCAATATTAGAATGGTTAGGCACAACAAAAACGAGCCCTATGAAATTGAAGGTGTTGTAAGAGATATTACGCAGCTTAAAATCACTAACCAACAATTGATTAACGCTAATGATATTTCGGAAAACTCTTTACGAGTTAAGGAGCAATTTTTAGCCAATATGAGTCATGAAATCAGGACACCAATGAACGGAATCATTGGCATGATTGATTTGCTGGATGAATCTAAACTAGATACTACGCAGAAAAATTACGTGGGTACCTTAAAAAAATCTTCTGCAATTTTAATGGATATTCTAAACGACATTCTTGATTTAGCCAAGATTGAAGCTGGAAGAATGGAACTTAAAACTTCCACATTTTCATTACCATATATTGTTGATAAAATTCATGCACTCTTTACACCCATGGCTTCTACCAATAAAGTAAACCTTCATTACCATATAAATAAAGCGTTGCCCCAAATTATTAATACGGATGAAACTAGATTGATTCAAATTCTCTCCAATCTGGTATCTAACTCCTTAAAATTTACGCAAAAAGGGGGTTCAATAGATATTGGGTTTGAGCTTATTGAACATAATGGCAACAAAGGGCTAATTCGTGTTGATGTACGAGATTCAGGGATTGGGATTTCAGAAGAAAACCAAAAACTACTCTTTAAAAGCTTTGAACAACTAGATGCTTCCACCACAAAATCCTATTCTGGTACTGGCTTAGGATTGGCTATTTCGAAACAGCTTGTTACACTCTTAGGTGGCCAAATTGGTGTTTTTTCGAACCCTGGCTTGGGCAGTACATTTTGGTTTACATTTAAAGTTTCGTTTCCTGAAAAGCAAATTGCTCCTATTGAGAAAAAGGAGACTATATCCACTAAGTCTAAAGCGAGCCTTTTAAAAAAGAAGGTACTAGTGGTTGACGATAATTTAATTAACCGAGAAGTAGCCAAAGAAATTCTTAAAAAATCCGGGTGTGATGTTACTGTATCAGAAAGTGGTGAAGATGCTTTAGCGCTATTAAAAAATGAGATTTTTGAAATTATTTTAATGGATATTCAAATGCCTGGCATGGATGGTATTGAAACAACAAAAGAAATACGAAAGCTTAACCTAACAAATACGCCCAAAATAATTGCAATGACGGCCTATGCAATGAAGGAAGATGAAGAGCGCTTTTTAAAACTTGGAATGGATGGCTACTTGGCTAAACCAATTAGAGCCAATGCGCTTATTAACAAAGTACTAGATTACACATCACAAAGCACTCCAACTGAAGATATCCCT
>CAZDQR010000055.1:0-14039 GCA_964507315.1 uncultured Roseivirgaceae bacterium | reverse complement strand
GCTTACAATATATGGGCTTGGGTATTCCAACAATAATGTCGCCTGTTGGAGTAAATACAGAGATAATTGAGCACGGTGTAAATGGAATGCTTGCCTCCACAGAAAAAGAATGGGTGGATTCTATTTCTCAATTAATTGAGTCAGAAGAACTACGAAAAACACTAGGAAGTGCAGGCAGACAAACAGTAGAGAAACATTACAGTGTTGAAGGGAACAAGGCAGAGTATTTAAACCTCTTTAGAAATTAGCATTACAAAAAAACACCCTAATATCAACTCGTTAATATTAGGGTGTTTTAATTTTTATCATAATTCGTACAACTTCGGATGAAATTGCAGATTATAGTGTCTTACACTTTGATTGCAGAAAAATCAAACGTTTCTAAAAAGGCAGTGGTAAACTTACCCGATTTAAACTGCTCATCTTCCATTAATTTAATATGAAAAGGAATAGTAGTCTTTACTCCTTCAATCACAAATTCTTGAAGCGCACGTTTCATCCTTGTTATTACTTCTTCTCTACTTTGGCCACTTACAATAAGTTTGGCTATCATAGAATCGTAATTTGGAGGAATGGTGTAACCAGCATACACGTGGCTATCAATTCTAATGCCGTGCCCACCAGGCATGTGCAAATTAGTTATTTTACCAGGCGATGGCCTAAAGTCTTTGGTAGGATCTTCTGCATTTATCCTACACTCCATACAATACAATTTTGGGAAGTAATTTTTGCCTGAAATTGAAATACCTGCAGCCACTTTAATTTGCTCCTTAATTAAATCAAAATCTGTAACTTCCTCCGTAATAGGGTGCTCTACTTGAATACGTGTATTCATTTCCATAAAGTAGAATTCGCCATGCTTATCGAGTAAAAACTCTACCGTTCCTGCGCCTTCATATTTAATGGCCTCCGCTCCTGCAATAGCAGCAATACCCATTTTTTCACGTATCTCATCTGTTACAACAGGAGATGGTGTTTCTTCAATTAACTTTTGGTGTCTTCGTTGAATAGAACAATCTCGCTCAGATAAATGGCATGCTTTTCCGTTACTATCTCCAATAATCTGAATTTCTATATGGCGAGGTTCCTCAATATATTTTTCCATATACAAGGCATCATTGCCAAAAGCAGCACCTGATTCTTGACGTGCATCATCCCACGCCTTTTGAAATCCGGATTCGTCTTTTACAATTCGCATTCCTCTACCACCACCACCGGCTGTGGCTTTAAGAATAACAGGGTAACCAACTTTTACAGCTTGTTTTTTGCCTTCTGCTACCGATTCAAGAAGTCCTTCTGAACCAGGAATTACAGGAACGCCTGCCTTTTTCATCGTTGACTTAGCCGAAGCCTTATCGCCCATGCCGTTAATCATTTCTGGCGTAGCTCCTATAAACTTAATTTTATACTCTCTACAAACTTCAGAAAATTCTGCATTCTCGGCTAAAAATCCATAACCAGGATGGATCGCATCTGCATTGGTAATTTCAGCAGCAGAAATAATTCTAGTAATGTTTAAGTAAGACTCACTACTAGGCGCCTCTCCGATACATATAGCTTCATCTGCAAATTTTACGTGCAAGCTTTCTTTATCGGCCTTAGAATAAACCGCCACGGTTTTAATTCCCATTTCGCGGCAAGTTCTAATAATCCGGAGGGCTATTTCTCCTCTATTAGCTATTAATATTTTTTTAAACACGGGTATGGTGATTTTGTTAAGATGGATCCACTAAAAATAATGGCTGATCATATTCAACAGGAGTAGAATTGTCAACTAGCATTTTAACAATTGTTCCACTTACTTCAGTTTCAATTTCATTAAAAAGTTTCATTGCTTCCACAATACAAACCGTTTGGCCTGCTGTAATAGTATCGCCCACACTTACAAATGGAGCAGACTCTGGATTAGCAGAACGATAAAATGTACCAATCATTGGTGATTTTACTTCTACGTAATTTTCATTTTCAGCTGGTACTGCATTTTCTACTGCGGCTGCAACGGCAGGAGCAGAAGCAACTGGTGCCTGAATTGCAACAGGTGCTGGCACTGCTGAAACGTGAGCAACATCCGCATTTCTTTTTACAGAAAGCTTTAATTCTTCTGTTTCTATATTAACCTCATTTAATCCAGTTTCGGCAATAAAGTCTATTAGGTCACGAATTTCTTTACTTTTCATCTGTATTAGTTTTTAAAATAGTTAGGTTCTTACTGCAAATAAGCAGGAATCCTCCACAAATATTAGTTTCAATTTGCAAACAAGTTTTGTGATAGATTCAAACTCTTAGTTTTTTATTTTACACGCTCAGAATAAGAGCTTGTACGGGTATCAACTTTAATTATTTCGTCTTGATTTATAAACAAAGGCACTTGAATTATTGCTCCAGTTTCTAAAGTTGCAGCTTTAGTAGAATTTGTTGCGGTATCACCTTTTATACCAGGTTCAGTATATGATATTTTAAGAATAACAAATGCTGGCAATTCACACGTTAGTGGTTTTTCAAGCTCCGCATGATACACTACTTCTACATCTTGTCCATCTTTTAAAAACTGAGCACCTGTTATAAGATTTTCCTCTAATGACATTTGCTCGTAATTATTACTATCCATAAAATGATAGCCTAAATCATCTTTATACAAGTATTGATGCGCTCTACGCTCAATTCGAGCTGTGGTAATTTTATGTCCCGATGAAAAGGTGTTATCTATCACTTTTCCAGTTTCTATATTTTTTAATTTTGTTCTTACAAAGGCTGGGCCTTTGCCTGGCTTAACGTGCTGAAAATCTGTAACCACATAAAGCCCGTGATTATATTCAATACATAAACCGTTTTTAATATCTGAAGTAGTAGCCATATTATATTACTATAAATTTAGATTTTATTTGGGATCGTATGCCCATTTTAGATAAATAGCTCCCCACGTAAATCCACCGCCAAAAGCAGCAATTACAAGGTTATCTCCTTTTTTAAGTTTGCTCTCATAATCCCAAAGAAGTAAAGGAATTGTTCCTGAGGTAGTATTGCCATAACGCTCAATATTCATCATTACCTTGGCATCATCTACTTCCATTCTTCGAGCAGTGGCATCAACAATGCGCTTATTCGCTTGATGAGGCACTAAGTAAGTAATATCGTCTCCTGTAAGATTATTTCTTGCCATAATCTTTGCAGCATAATCTGCCATATTAGTAACGGCAAATTTAAATACTGTTTTGCCATCCTGAAAAGCAAAATGCTCTCTATTAGTAACAGTTTCCAAAGAAGCAGGGTGTTTACTACCACCCGCTTTCATATTTAAAAACCCTGCTCCCTTACCATCACTTTTATGCATAGAATCTATAATTCCAACGTCTTCAGTGGTAGGTTCTAGCATTACTGCTCCACCTCCATCACCAAAAATAATACAGGTTGTTCTATCGGTATAATCTACAATAGAAGACATTTTATCGGCTCCAACTACAATCACTTTTTTATACATTCCACTCTGAACATACATTGCGCCAGTAGTAAGTGCATAAATAAATCCTGAACAAGCAGCTCCAATATCGAAATTAAAAGCATTATCCAATCCGGTAGCTGCTGCAATTAAATTGGCAGTAGCAGGAAAAACATGGTCAGGAGTAACTGTTGCGCAAATTACCAAATCAACATCCAATGGATCTGTATTGGTCTTTTTAAGCAGACCTTTTACAGCCTCAATTCCCATTACAGAAGTTCCCTGTCCCTCTCCTTTAAGAATTCTTCGTTCTTTAATTCCAGTTCTACTAACGATCCATTCATCGTTCGTATCAACCATTGTTGATAACTCATCGTTGGTTAGCACATACTCGGGCACGTATCCATGTACTCCGGTAATTGCTGCATTTATTTTACTCATTACAAAAAGTTATATAAAGGATGTTTGCTTACGTGTTTATCTACTTTTAACAATTAAAATTCGATTACAAATATTGAAAATTATCTCTCAATATTAAACGATTGCTCACAATATTAGCCCGCATAACAATATCCTTATAAGACATATATATATAGTTACACCCTTAAGGGTTTAGCAAAGCGTGTAAGCATAAAAAGCCTCCCGAAAATCGGGAAGCTTTTTATTTTATATCTTGAAAAGATACTATGAGGTAATCGAAATTCATTTGCTAATTAAGCAATGAAAAAAGAGTTAAACCGCTAGTTCTTTTTCTATTGCAGGTTTGCCTTTGTAGTAACCACAATCAGCACAAACTCTGTGCATTAATACAGGTGAACCACAATTTGAACACTCCATAAACGTAGCAGCTGTTGCTTTGTAATGCGTTCTCCTTTTGTCTCTCCTAGATTTCGATATTTTTCTTTTAGGATGCGCCATTTTTCTATTTCTTTATTTTAAATCTTTCAATTTCTTCCACCTTGGATCTGTAGAGTTTGTGCTTTCATCTTCACTATCTTCCGAAGAGAAATAGACAAAATCATCGTCTTCATCTTCATCATTAAACTTTGGGTGAAGCTTTTTCATAGGAATCGAAACGCCAATAAATTCATAAATGTATTGTGCTACATTTACTCGTTGTTCGTTTCGAGGCATAATAAGTATCTCATCACTTATTTCTTCCCAATCATCACCAAACTTTAATAGCAATCTGTTTTTTAAATCAAAATCGAACCAAAACAGTTCTAAACTTCGATCGCAAACAAGCTCTACTTTACCAGTAATTTCAAATTTGAGCTCCATAAACGTGTCAGATTTAAGCAGATTAAGGACAATATTTCCATTCCCCTTACTAATAAGAGTTCCTTCAAACAAATCAAAAAAGCTATCATCAAAATCAAAACTGTATTGATGCGACTTATTTGCCAATTTGAAGATGTCAATATTATAATCTACTCTTCTAACCACCTCTTTTCACTCAAGCGCACAAAGATATAAAGTATTAATTAATTTTACCTAAACGAACTAAAAAATAGTTGCATTCATTTAGCCAGCCAATTCTCTTCTACTCTTAATAATATCTAATGCTGCCATTAAGGCTGCGTGCATAGAATCTGACGATGCCTCATTTTTACCCGCTATGGCATATGCAGTACCATGATCGGGCGATGTGCGAACAACAGGCAGGCCGGCAGTAAAATTAACGCCACTGCCAAAGCTTATACTTTTAAAAGGAATAAGGCCTTGATCGTGATACATGGCCAATACTGCATCGTATTTTTTATACTCTTTACTTCCAAAAAATCCATCTGAAGGAAAGGGTCCAAAAAAGAGTTTCCCGTTTTTACGGAGACTCATAACCGTAGGTTTTATTATTTCCTCCTCTTGCTTACCCAATAAGCCGTCTTCTCCTGCATGCGGATTAAGACCTAGTACTGCAATTTTAGGCTTAGAAATACCGAAATCTTGCTTCAGTGATTTTTCCATCGCTTTAAGAGATTGCTCCAAAGCCTCTTTCGTTACCTTTTCAGAAACCTCTGCCAATGGCACATGGCCACTTAACACACCTATTCTTAACTGATCGCTCACCATAAACATAAGCTGCTCGTTTGTTTCAAACAAATTGGCAAAAAACTCTGTATGACCCGGAAACCTAAATTCATCAGATTGAATATTGGCTTTATTTATAGGCGCGGTTACAATGGCATCAATAAAGCCACCCTTCAAATCTTGAGATGCCTGCTTAAGTGCTTTCCAAGAAGCCACTCCGCCAATACTGTTTTCTTCTCCTGGTGTAATGTCTAATGTTTCGGGCCAGCAATTAACCACGTTATTCTTTTTAGAAATAAATTCGTGTGGTTCTTTTACTTGAGAATAGCTAAACTCAATGTCCATCATTTTTTTATAATAGGCCAACACTCTTGTTGAGCCATATATAACTGGAGTAAAAAAATTAAGAATTCGACTGTCAGATAAAGCTCTGATCACAACTTCAGGACCAATTCCGTTTATATCGCCTAGAGTAATTCCAATAATTGGTTTATGCGTTAACGCCATAGTTTTTTAGCTAATACTATTTGAATTAATAAATTTGTAAGACATTCGCTTGAATAGGAATAATAGTTTGATCCCCAAAAAGAAATCCAGTGGCAAAAGTAAAACCAAAAAAGCATTTAGGGCAGCACTTTTTAAAAGATAGTGATATCGCATTAAAAATTGTGGAAAGCCTAACCAATCATAACCAGTACAAGCACGTGATTGAGGTAGGTCCAGGTATGGGTGTACTAACACAATATTTGCTAGAAAATAAGAATTTCGAGCTTACTGTAATAGATATTGACAGTGAGTCAACCGATTATCTTGCAAAAGAAATGCCTGCCATTACTGATAAAATCATTACGGCAGATTTTTTGAAATTCGATTGGACTACTTATTACAAAGCTCCTTTCGGCATTATTGGAAACTTCCCTTATAATATATCTTCACAAATATTTTTTAAAGTGTTGGAGCTACGGTCTTCAGTAGATGAAGTGGTTGGCATGATTCAAAAGGAAGTAGCTCAACGTATTGCAAGCCCACCAGGCAATAAAACATATGGTAAGTTAAGCGTTTTGTTACAAGCCTATTACTCTATCGAATACTTATTTACAGTTCCACCTACAGTATTTAACCCTCCACCCAAAGTGGAATCAGCAGTAATCAGATTAAAAAGGAATGATACAAGACAGCTTAACTGTGATGAATCTTTATTTTTTAGAGTAGTAAAACAAGGGTTTCAAAACAGAAGGAAAACATTGCGCAACGCCTTAAAACCTCTAGCTTTGCAGCCAAGTATAAACGATGATATCCAATTAAACCTAAGAGCAGAACAGCTTTCTGTTGCTGATTTTGAACTGCTAACACAAAAAATAGAAGACGGTTGGAAGAAATAAAAACATTTGAACTCACCAGAGAATATGCCGATAACCTAAAACAGGCTATTGAACGGGAGGATAATGATTTTATTTTAAAAAGTTTGGAAGGGGTTAACCCTGCCGATATTACCGAAACACTAGAAGAATTTACAACTGACGAGTCTAAGCACATCATTAGCTTGCTCGATACGCAAGTTGCTGCTGAAGTTATTAGCAATTTAGAAGAAGATACACTTAAACAATTTTTAAGCACGTTTTCGCCAGATGAAATTGCTTCTTATATAGATTATATTGATTCTGATGATGCGGCAGATATTCTAAATGAGCTACCCTTAAAGGTTAGAGAGGAAGTAATTTCTTCCTTAACAAATACTGAAAAAGCAGATCACATAGTTGACTTAATGCGCTACGATGAAGACATCGCTGGTGGCATTATGGCAAAAGAGCTTATTAAAGCCAATATTAATTGGACGGTTGAACAAACAACTGAAGAGATTCGAGATCAAGCTGAGAATGTTTCCAAAATATTTTCGGTGTATGTTGTAGATGATAAGAATAAGTTACTTGGAAGAGTATCACTTAAAAAGATACTACTTGCACGTAGGGGTACACTTATAAAAGACATTTATGATGACGATGTAATTTCGATTAGAACTTACGATGACGAAGAGGAAGTTGTTGCTGTGATGAAAAAATACGATTTGGAAGCTATCCCTGTCGTAAACATGCAAAATAACTTAATGGGCAGAATTACCATTGATGATATTGTAGATGTAATGACGGAGCAGGCTGAAGAAGAACGCCAGCTAATGTCGGGTATTTCTGAAGATGTTGAAGAGGATGATAGCATTTGGATGCTTACTAGGGCTCGGCTTCCTTGGTTAGTAATTGGCTTAATTGGGGCTTTCTTTGGAGCCGAAGTTATTGGCCTTTTTGAAAGTGACATAGCAGCCATACCTATTATGGCAGCCTTTATTCCATTAATAACAGCCACCGCAGGCAATGTAGCCATACAATCCTCTTCCATTGTAGTGCAATCACTAGCAAATAAAAGCGTTTTTCAAGATTCCATTTCTAAACGGCTTATAAAAGTTGTAATTGTAGCTTTACTCAATGGATTGCTTTTGGCAATTCTTGCCTTTGCCATCAGTTATTTTAGGAGAGGAGATTTAACCATTTCTTTAATTGTTGGCATATCCTTAACTAGCGTAGTTCTTTTAGCTTCGCTATCAGGCACTATTACTCCTATTGTTTTAGATAAATTAGACATAAATCCTGCAGCTGCCTCGGGGCCATTTATCACAACTTTTAACGATATTTTAGGCTTAACTGTATATTTCGCAGTCGCCTATATGCTTTTTTAGTATGCAAAAAATATTAATTGTTGATAAAATGCATGAGAGCCTACTGCCAATGCTTGCAGAAGCAAATTTCGCCTTTGACTATGAGCCTAAATTTACAAGAGAGCAAATCAAATTAGAAATTAATGCATATGATGGCCTCATCATAAGGAGTAAAACCTATGTTGATGAGGATCTCATTGGCTCTGCAACAAAACTAAAATTTGTTGCACGAGCAGGCTCAGGAATAGATAACCTAGATGTTGATTATTTAAAATTCCAATCAATATCAATACTAAATGCACCAGAAGGAAACAGAGATGCTGTTGGAGAGCACACTATTGGGCTAATTTTAAATTTATTGCATAACATCCATCAAGGCCACGATCAAGTAAATAATTCTATTTGGGATAGAGAAGGAAATAGAGGCCAAGAACTTGGCAATAAAACGGTAGGCATTATTGGATATGGGCATATGGGCAGTAGTGTAGCTAAAAAATTAACTTCCTTTGGCTGCAAAGTAATTGCCTATGATAAATACCATCCAAAATTTGAAACTAATTATGCGGAATCCGTTTCGCTTGAAAAGCTCCAAAAAGAAACCGATATTTTAAGTCTTCACATCCCACTAACTGCCGAAACATTAAAAATGGCCAATGAAGACTTTTTTATGGGGTTCAGAAACAACATACTTTTTATTAATACCTCCAGAGGAGAAATCGCTTCTTTTACTTCCATAAAAAAAGCCCTGCAAACCGGCAAAATAGTAAAAGCAGCACTTGATGTGTTGGAAAATGAAAAAATCAATAATTTATCAAACCAGCAACAATCTGATTTTGATTATTTAAAACAATCAAAAAGAGTTATTTTTACACCTCACGTAGCTGGCTGGACTACAGAAAGTTACGTTAGAATTAATAAAGTTTTAGTTAAAAAGATTAAATCACTTATTTGATTGAAACTTATTTTGCCTTAAGTTAGTTTTTTACTTACCAAATGAACCGAATTAAAAAATATTACGAAGAGCTGATTCAAAAGCCAATACTTACCTCATTTATAGTATTTGGGTTACTCTCAATTTTAGTTTTGGGTGTAAGCATGCCTTATTATCTGTCTGATTTTGACAACATTTATGTAAATGTGCTGGCTGAAGCACACGGCATGCTATTTGATATTCTTATCATTGGTATTTTACTATTTTGGCTGCGTCAAGTTGGAGAAGAAAAACAAAGAATTAGTCAATTTTTAGATGAAATTGATGATTTTAGAATGTGGAAATCTGAAGAAGCAGCCTTTAGAAATGTAGGTAATATAAAAAGACTTAATAGACACGGTGTATTTAATATAGATTTAGTAGGGTGTTACTTAAAACAAACTAATTTAAGTGGCATTAATTTAAGAACAAGTAATTTAAATACCGCAAATCTATCTAGTGGTGTATTAATAGAAGCCAACCTCTCTAGTACACGAATGAACCAAACGAATTTTGAAAATGCCAACTTAAACCACGCAGATTTAACAGCATCTTTTGCTAGTGGCACAAATTTTAAAGATGCTTTTATGATTAAAGCTAACCTTGATGGCGCATTTTTAATTAAAGCTGATTTTAAAAACGGGTTTTTAATGGAAGCCAATTTAAGCAACTGCTCGTTAGCAGAAGCGAATTTCGAAAATGCCAATTTGTATAAAGCCAACTTTACAGGAGCTACAGGCTTAACTTTAGACCAACTATCGAAAGCTAAATCGCTCTACTTGGCATCGTTTGATCCAGAGATGCAAGCACAATTAGAAGAACATATTCCTGATCTCATAGGATAATCCACTTCAATATTGAAAAAAATCTTTTAGCTTTGCTGAATATTATGAATAACCAACAATACGTACACAGTAAAAAATAACAAAAGTTACATTATACGATAACGGCTTCACTTTTGTGGCCGTTATTTTAATTTATAAACGATAACAATATGGCAGAATTATCATATTATACGAAAGAAGGCTTAAAAAAAATTAAAGACGAACTGCACCAATTAAAGAGTGTAGGGCGAAAAGATATATCTAACCAAATTGCTGAAGCTAGAGATAAAGGCGATTTAAGTGAAAATGCTGAATACGATGCAGCAAAAGATGCTCAAGGACACCTTGAAGCTAGAATATCTATGCTTGAGAACACTGTAGGTAACGCACGTGAGATAGATGAATCAACCATTGATACATCTAAGGTAAGCATCCTATCTAAGGTAAAAATCAAAAACCTTAAAATGGGAGCAACATTTACCTACACATTAGTAGCAGAAGAAGAAGCTGACCTTAAGGAAAATAAAATTTCGGTAAAGTCGCCAATTGGGAAAGGGCTGCTAGGTAAAAAACCAGGCGAAAAAGCTGATATTCAAACACCAGGTGGCAGTATGACATTTGAAATTTTAGAAATTGGCTTATAATGCCCAGCATTTTTACCAGAATAATTAATAGAGAAATACCGGCATATATAATTGCTGAAGACGATACTCATATTGCATTTTTAGACATCAACCCGTTGGTTTTAGGACATGCATTAGTTATTCCAAAAAACGAAGTTGATTACTTGTTCGATCTTAGCGATGAGCAGTTTTCTGCTTTGCACCTTTTTAGTAAAAGGGTTGCTAGTGCAATTAAAAAATCGGTCACTTGTTCAAGAATAGCCACTTCAGTAATTGGGCTAGAAGTGCCTCATGCTCACATTCATTTAATTCCTATTAACTCAATGGATGATATGAACTTTACTCGACCCAAACTTTCTCCAACGCCAAGCCAAATGCAGGAGCTTGCAAAAAAGATCAATAGCAATTTAAAAGCGGTTTAGTTTTTGGGCACAAAAAAAGGTATCTGTGAATTACACAGACACCCTACATACCACAAAACGTTAATTTTGTAATTATAGAGACTCTTCGGGCATTATATTGCTTTGTTCAACATCTACATTTGAGTAAGTAGGACATGTATAAGAAGTACATGAAGATGAAACTACCAAAACAAAGAACGCTAGTATAACTGCCAATTTTTTCATGTTATAAAGATATATGGATTTATATTGAATATCAAGTAATTTATCTAATAAACCATTGATTACAAAAAAAATGCGTTTAATGCTAGTTGTTATCCCAATCAAAGTACTCCTCCTCTTCAAGTTTAAGCGAGTCGTCACTATTTTTTATAGCGGGCTTATGAACAATATCTTTAATTCCTTTCTTAACTCCTTTTATAAAGTTTTTACTTGCTGTTTTTAAATCGTACACTACTTTATAATCTTTAGTAGTACCATACACTCTAAAAGGGAAATATAGCTGGCCACTATTATCAGTCTTAACTTTGCCAAACTGCTCATCGGAATCTCGGCCACTTCCAATAACAGGAACCGATAATCTATAATCAATGTGCTGGTTAAGCGTATGATACCCTCCTATTTTTATATTTCTAACATTTGTGCCTACGTTCATTTCTGATATAAAAATAGTATCGTTCGCAACTATTATTCTATTTTCTAAATCCGAAAAACTTAGTTTTGATAAGTTTTCTCCTTCTTCATGCAAGTATTCTGATAAAGACATTACAGGTTCATAATTTATCAGTTTCCCTTCAGACACGTGCAATATGGCTTCAGAATAGAGCATTTCTCTTCTAAAACTCCAATCGCTAGTAAAATACATGTAGGCATTAACATTGGCATCTAATTTGCCTTTAATCGCTTCTGACGTAATAAAAGTTTGCTTAAAGTTGCCAAACACATAAAACAGGCTATCGATATTAATTTGCTTAGTTTGAACATTTACTTTTACATAATGATCACCATTAAACTGTTCAGTCATAAGACCATTTAGTTTAATTTCTCCTCCCATCCCTTTTGCGAATGCCTGGTTTACATTAATAATATTTTCATCCATAGACAGATTAACTTCTACACTTTTACCATTAAACTTGAGAAGAGTTAACCGATCTACTTTTAAATTTAGGTTAGCACTATACTTTATGTTTTTATATGAAATACTAGCTGTAGAATCTATAGAAGATGTTAATAGAGTTACTATTTCGTTTAAATCAACAAACGTGCTGCTAACTTCCATATTGGTATAAAATCGATTCTTATCTTCTTTTGGCAAAGAGAGTGTTCCATTCAAGAGCAAGTTGCTCTTACCGTAATTCCCTTTCAAATTATCTACTTTAATATCTCCATTATTAAAAACTAACTCACCCTGCAAACCCTTTATTGGCAAACCAAAAAAAGTATCAATTGACACATTATCAAAATTAACGCTGCCATCTACCTCGCTCGATGTTAATTCAAATGAGTTATTTATTTTAACTTCACCCGAAATATCCATCACTAATTTACCTTTAGCTTTATCAATATCTACTTGCAATGGATTTATTAAAGATAAAAGCCAAGTGGTACTAATTGCTCCATTAACAGAACCACTTATTTGAGGACTTATAAAATCACTCCATCTACCAGAAGCTTCTATTTTATCACCATCAATGCTAGCTATGAGTTTTTGAACCGATAAGCTTCCCGTTTTTAGATTATTAAGATCAGAAATATTGATTGTACTACTTAAACTAATATTTTTAATGTAGGAAGGCAGTGAGTCATGTTTAAATTCAAATTCATTTAACTCTATTTGTGCATTTAGGCTTGGCCATTTTTCTCCTTTAATTTGACCTTTAATTTTTGTGCTTAAATTTATATTACCACTCCCGTGATAAGCAACTAACTTCCTTTGCATTTTAGCGGGCAATATGGATCGAAGATCTATCCATTTAAGATTAGAAGTGCTCATTATAACGTCTAGCTTCCTATCCGTTTCTAATCCCATTGTGCCTTTTAGATTTAGCTTTACTTTTTCTATAGAAATTGTACTTGCATAAATACTTACAACATCTTCTACAACCTCACTTTTAGTATTTAATCTAATATTTTTATTCACTAACCACCTCGATTGGCGTTGTTGTGTTCTTACTAACTTAAATGATGAGTTTACATCCAACTTTAGGTTATTATTCGCTATTTCCAAACCGCCAATTAATGAGCTTATAAAGAATCCATTATTGATTTTGTTTTTAGCATCAACATCATTTATTTCAACATTTTTAAATAGAACCGATTTTAAACTTAGAGCCCTTACCGATATTTCTGAAGAATCTGTTGTAACAAAAACATCAAAGCTTTTTTCGCCTAATTGATTAACACTAAAATTGATTACCGCATCAATTATTTCAAGCCTTTCCACCACAATGTTTTCGGTAAAAAGATCAACAATGTTTAATACAAAATATACATGTGTAGCTTCTAAGAACAATTCATCCTTAAACGCAGAGTGGAATTTTACCTTTTGAAAATCGATGGAAATATTAGGAAACCCTTTAATTAATTTTAATTCTATCTGATCAACCTCCAATTCAGTTTTAATTTTTTTATTTACTTCAATTTTTAATAAATCAATAATCTCACCCTTATAAATTACAGTAGCAATAAGAGCAGATAGAAGAATTATGACCGATGTACTTAAGAAGTAGTACGCTATTTTTTTTACGAGTTTCAATAGATCTTATTTTGCCATAAAAATATAAAATATAAAGCGCAGATAACTTCAAATAAGAAGTTGTTAATGGCATTAAAAAAATATTTAATTTAAAATTACATTAAGCGCTTGTGTATAAAAAAAACTACATTACATTTGCAGTCCCGTTACACGAATGGGCTTTAAACAAGCTAAAACACTAGTTAGTTTATAACTCAAACGGACTTCTAATTCTCTAATTTTATTGAGACTTTAGGATATCGGGCTCTTAGCTCAGTTGGTTCAGAGCACCTGCCTTACAAGCAGGGGGTCGCAG
>CAZDQR010000054.1:4943-14131 GCA_964507315.1 uncultured Roseivirgaceae bacterium | reverse complement strand
GCTTCTCAATTAGATAACTTAATACAAGCCGTTAATATTCTGGGATCTGTTTTTTATGGCCCTATTTTGGGAATGTTTATGGTTGCTTTTGGAGTGAAATACGTAAAAGCTAATGCAGTGTTTATTGCCACATTTATATCCGAAGGAGTTATTATTTGGCTGTACTTGTCGGATGTGTTAGGGATCTCGTATTTATGGTTTAACCCAATTGGATCTCTTTTAGTCGTTGCAATAGGAGTAGGTTTACAAACTATCCTTCCTACAAAAGCTAACTTAGACCAAAAGTAATTAACTAGAAATGGGTTCTCATTATTTAATAATTGTATTAGCAAAGTATTAAATAGGTATCTATTTTTGCATAAAATAGATTGTTATGAGGAGTTTTAGTAGTATATTTTTTTTCTTGGTGGTAATGAACTGGACTTCAACCTCCTTTGCACAAACCGATTCTTTGGTTTTTTTAGATGGCCAAACAATGGTAGGAGAGATTAAAAGTATGAATCGAGGAAACTTAAAGGTTGAAACCGAGTTTAGTGATTCTGACTTTATAATCGAATGGTCTGAGGTTGCTCAAATATTTTCAACTAATATATTTCTAATATCCTTAGAGGACGGAAGAAGATTTGATGCTAGTTTAAAATCGAAGGCATCAGGTAGTGTTGTTGAAATTATTGGAATAAGTGGGACACATGAGGTTTTACTAGATGAAATTGTTTTTATCAACCCCGTAAGTAAATCTTTTTGGGATAGACTGAGTGCCAGTTTTGATGTGGGTTATAATATAACGAAATCTAATAACTTAACTCAGTTTAACACTAGAACTTACTTAGCTTATTTAACAAAACGGTGGGAGGCTTCTGGGGATTATAATATAGTGTATAGTCAACAGGATAGCATTGATGTAACCCAACGGATGGATGCTAACCTTACCTTTAAATTATTTCTTCCTAACGATTTTTACCTGTTTGTTTCAAATGATTTTTTAAGCAATGATGAACAGAAGCTTAAATTAAGAAGTACCTCTAAATTGGGTCTTGGTAATTATGTAATTCATTCAAACTCAGTTTATTGGGGCATTTTTGGAGGTGCTGCCTATAATAATGAATCATTTACCGAAACCACTGACCCTGCGAAACAAACGGCTGAATTGTTTTTAGGATCAGAATTCAATATGTTCGATACAGGTGATTTTGGATTAAAAACCAGTGTAATTGCTTATCCGAATTTATCAAATAAAGGCAGGGTAAGAGTCGATTTTGGCCTAGATGTATCTTATGATTTACCACTGGATTTTTACATTAAAATGGGTGGCACTGTTAATTATGATAACCAGCCTGTAACTGGAGCTTCTACACTAGATTATGTTATTCAAACAGGCTTTGGTTGGTCGTGGTAGAATTCAGGATATTAGTTTTAATTTTATGCTTTAATAATAACAACCAATGGCAATTATAATAACCGATGACTGCATTAATTGTGGCGCTTGTGAACCTGAATGCCCTAATAACGCAATCTATGAAAGTGATGTAGATTGGTCGATGAGTGAGGGAACCAACCTCAAAGATGACGAGCGGCATAATCCTGTATCTGAGGAGTTTTACTTTATTGTGCCCAATAAATGTACCGAGTGCAAGGGCTTTCATGATGAGCCTCAGTGTGCAGCAGTTTGCCCCGTAGATTGTTGCTTGCCAGACCCCGATCGCGAAGAGACAGAAGAGGTGTTATTAGCTCGTAAAGAAGAATTACACGGGTAGGCCTGTCATAATTGTATTGTTCAAGATAATGACTTATCAGAGCTAACTAATAGATTGATAGTTTCTTTTTTTTATCCTGAGGAACGAAGGGGCTTCTAAATAATTGTTGGGATATACTTAAGTTCTATCTCATCTTGCTCCTTTTAATAAGGAAGGTATTCAGCACATGATCAATATCTTCTGCAGTATCTGCTTCAACTAAATCTATGTTAAGTTCGCCACATAAAATCTTAAGCTTATCAGCTCTTTCTTTGGCCGAAGTTCGATAGTGGTCTCTAATTTCTGATGGTCGCAACTTTACTTTTGCACCTGTTTCAAGGTCAATAAAAAGATGAGGTAACTCTACAAAATCGAACTCTTCTTCGGTTTTTTTATCCTTGATATGAAAAATTATTATTTCATGTTTATTATGCTTTAAGTGCATTAAGGCTTCCGTAAACTCCTTATCGTTTTCAGACGTATTAATCATATCCGAAAAAAGCACTACTAACGAACGCTTATGAATCGTGTTGGAGATTTCGTGAATAACACGTGCTAAATCTGTATCGTTTTCTGTGCTACTTGGCGTTAAAGTTTTTTCTAATAGCGCAAAAAGTTTTTGCAGATGAGCCGATGTAGATTTAACAGGGGTTTGATCTATAATGCTTTGGTTAAAAGTTGTAATAGAAATGGCATCTCTTTGCTTAAACAACAACCACGATAAGGCAGCAGCAGCATAAGTGCTAAAAAACAGTTTAGAAACTCCCTCTTTGGGGTAGCGCATAGAGTTAGAAATATCGATTAAGATATGGCATCTTAGGTTAGTTTCTTCCTCAAAGGTTTTGGTATAAAGCTTATCTGTTTTAGCATATACTTTCCAATCAATATAACGCGTACTTTCGCCAGCATTATAAATTCTATGCTCTGCAAATTCTACCGAAAAACCATGATAAGGCGATTTGTGTAATCCTGTAATAAATCCTTCTACTAGCTTTTTTGCAAGAAAATCTATGCTGAGGCTGTTTTCGCGTATGGCTTTAAAATCGAGTTTCATATGTAATAAAATCCTAAGGTAGTTCTAACTTGATTGATTCTACTTGCGAAAGAAAAATTATTTTCGCTTGCAATAGTCAAATCTATTGCGCTATTTAGAAGTAAATAAATGGTATAGATAGATAAAGATATAATTGTGGATGATTTTTTAAATAAAGAACAAAAAGAAATATTTTCTGAACGAGTTAGAGCTGGTAAACGAACTTATTTTTTTGATGTGAAAGCAACGCGCTCAAATGATTATTATTTAACAATAACTGAAAGCAAAAAAAGATTTAAAGACGATGGAAGTTTCACCTTTGAGAAACATAAGTTGTTTTTGTATAAAGAAGATTTTAACAAATTTGTGGAGGCATTAAATCAGTCGGTTACTTACGTAAAAGAAGAATTAATGCCAGAGGTTGATTTTGGTAAATTTGGAATAGAAGAGAATGAAAAGAAAGAAAACACTTCCTCTACTGAGGTAGATAAAGATGATTCTACTACTTTAAAGTGGGATTAATGTTAGTATTAAACTAAACATATACATTTATGAATCGGTTTTTTGGTTTTATCGTAACTGCCATTTTATTATTTGTATTACTAGGTTGGATATTTACCGATATATACGTTTACGTAATTATATCTGCCATTATATCCGCCATTTTAAGGCCTATAAATAAATACTTTTTAAGAAACCGTTTTTTTGGAGGTAAAATACCAAAAGGACTGAGCGCTTTTTTTTCGTTTTTAGTGCTAGGCTTATTAATATCTGCATTTTTGCTCATATTTAGCCCTTTAATTAGTAAGCAAATACAAGTTATATCTAGCATAGATTATTCTTCTTTAATTGATAAGTTGGATGCTCCTGTGGCTAAACTTGAACAGGCATTTATAGAATTAAGGATTTCTAGAATAGAAAAGGGCTTTATTGTGGAAGCCATTAAATCAGGCACAGTTAATTTTGTTCAGGGTATTAATTTTTCCAATATTTTTAATTCTGTAATTACCTATACCGGTAATATTTTTGTTGGCCTTTTGGCCATAAGTTTTATTACCTTTTTTTTATTGGTAGATTTTGGGTTGTTTCGAAGAAAAATAATCGCGCTTATACCCAATAAGTATTTTGAAGTTTCAATTTCTGCACTTACAAAAATTGAACACTTACTTTCTAATTATTTGGTTGGATTAATTATTCAAATGCTTGTTATTTTCTCTATGGTAGCAATTGGTTTATCTATTTTTAATGTGCCCTACGCAATGACAATAGCTTTGTTTGCAGCAGTGGCTAATTTAATACCTTATTTGGGGCCTATGCTTGGTGCTAGTTTTGCCATAATTATAACCGCTGTTCAATCAGGCCCTGAAGTAGATTCGGTTAACAACTTATTGTTATTATTCCTAAAAATAGGAGGCGTATTTGCCGTTGTTCAAATCACAGATAATATACTTACACAGCCACTTATTTTTTCCAAAAGTGTAAAGGCACACCCATTGGAAATATTTGTTATTATATTTGCAGCCGCTACGCTAGCAGGGGTTGTAGGTATGATTCTCGCCATCCCTGTTTACACAATCCTTCGGGTTTCTGTAAATGAATTAAGTAGCGGATATAAACAATATCGGATTTTTAAAACGTAAATAATATGGCACTTAAGTGTGGAATCGTTGGCCTCCCAAACGTAGGCAAATCAACACTTTTTAATGCGCTTTCTAATAATAAAGCAGAAGCAGCAAATTTTCCTTTTTGTACAATCGAACCTAATGTAGGTATCGTTACCGTACCAGATGAGCGGCTCCAAATTTTGGAGAAACTTGTTAATCCACAGCGTGTTTTACCAACAACCATTGAGTTTGTTGATATTGCTGGCTTGGTTAAAGGAGCAAGCAAAGGCGAAGGCCTTGGTAATAAGTTTTTAGGCAACATTAGAGAAGTAGATGCCATTATTCATGTGGTACGATGTTTCGAAGACGAAAACGTAGTACACGTTGCCGGCAGTGTAGATCCTGCATTTGATAAAGAAGTAATTGATACAGAACTACAATACAAAGATTTAGAAGCGGTAGATAAAAAGATTCAGAAGCTGCAGAAAATAGCTAAAACTGGAGATGCTGAAGCTAGAGCTCAAATTAGTGTGCTCGATAAAGTAAAAGAAACGCTGGAAGCAGGTAATAATGTTAGGTCGCTTGGGCATAGTGAAGATGAAGCTCTTGCCTATGAAGATTTACTATTACTTACGGCTAAGCCAGTAATATATGTAGCCAATGTTGATGAAGCATCTGTTAATAATGGGAATGCATTTGTAGAAGCATTAAAAACTGATATTGCAGATGAAAATGCTGCCTTGGTAATTGTGTCGGCTTCAATAGAGGCTGATATTGCTGAAATTGAAGATTTGGAAGAGCGTCAAATGTTTTTAGAAGAGTATGGTCTTTCAGACTCTGGGTTGGATCGTCTTATTAGAGCTTCGTACGAATTACTAAACTTAATTACATACTTTACTGCAGGCGTGCAAGAAGTAAGAGCTTGGACGATTGAAAGAGGTTGGAAAGCGCCAAAAGCTGCAAGCGTTATTCATACAGATTTCGAAAAAGGATTTATTAAGGCAGAAGTTATTAAGCTAGAAAACTTTAAAGAGTTTGGCTCTGAGCAAGCTTGTAAAGAGGCTGGTAAATTATCTATTGAAGGCAAAGACTATGTGGTGAATGATGGAGACATTATGCATTTTAGGTTTAATGTATAGTTTATTATTTTTTTAATTGTCTAAACATTTGTTTGTATATTTTTAAATAAAGATTAAATTTATACAACTGCTTTTTGTTAGAGTGATTTAATAAGAAGTTAGCTTGTTATTTTTTCATCCAAAACCAAAACAATTGAGAGCCAGGATAGTCTTTTTGCTCAAAAACAGAGGTGCGTATCTTCCTTTTCACCACCAGTTTTTATTAGCGCAATTAATTAAAGGAGTCGTACTAAAAGGGGGAGATCCAACCTTTACGAATTTTAATATTTACAATTTTTCAGGCCTAAAAGGCCAAACAAAGCCTAGTAGAAAAGGTTTACATTATTACTCTACCAGGGTAACTTTAGTTGTGTCTTCACTAAATAAGGAGTTTATCGATTACCTATTACTCCATATGTTTCAATTGCCTCAAATTGAAATAGGGGGATTGGTGCTTGAACCAGAAAAAGTAGAAATTGAAAATTTAGACAATGTTTCTGAAAGTGAGAAATTTATATGCATTTCGCCAATGGTGTTGATCGAACCCAAAATTATGGACGAATCATCTAAAGAATTTATTGATCCTGAAAAAGATGAATTTTCGGATTATGTGTATGATGTAACATTACAGCGAATGGAGGCTTGTTCTTTATTTGATTCTGACAAACTATCAGAGTTTAATGAGTTTCAGGTAGTGCCAGATCAAGCTTACTTGGATAAATTAAATAATGCCAATAAAAAATTCTCTCGCATCTATCCACTTTTTGATCAAGATGTAAAGTTTGAATTAAGAGGATATACCTTTCCTTTTACGTTTCATGCTGCGCCAGAAGTTAAAAGTTTTGTTTTTTTAAATGGGATTGGAGCTTTGACGCATAAAGGGTTTGGTATGGTTGATGTGGCTAATCAAGATCCTAATAATAGGGCAGTAGCGTATGAAATTCCTGGCTTGTAATAGCTTAGCAAATTATTCTAATTGTTGCGATTTCTCAATATTGAAATTGGGCTACAGTTTTACTGTGGGATAATATCGAGGTAGCCAATAATTAAATCGGTGCCTAAATCATAGGGTCTGTAATACACGATTAATTGGTATTGGTTTTTAGTAGCACTCCAATCGCCTTCAAAGAAATTGAGAGAATGGTTAGGGCTTTCTACAAGGTATTGGTAATTATACCAACCTTGTTTTAAAATTAAGGAGCCTTTATACGCACCTAACTTAGTATCATACACTAAGGCGTTGTCTTTAGAGCGACTCCAGTTATTCAAAGCACCTACTATATATACCTTCCCTTTAATTTTAGAGGTTTCTAAGGTAAACTCAACTTTAGAATAATCGTTTTCGATTATAGGATTAAATCCTTCCACATTATCAATTACATATCTGCCGTTTAAATCCATTAATGCAATAGAGTAGGCAAACTCAGATTTTCTTTTGTCGGTTTCTATCCAAGTAAAATTTTGCTCTTTTTCCAGATGCACGGTTTTTACGTTTTCACCAAAATATTTTAAAGAGCGTAAGTCAAAAAATCTGAATTCATTACTACCAGGGAACATTGTTTCTTCGGTAAAATACCGGTATTCTAATCGGTAATCACCCTCTCGTACAAAGGTGGGTTTTAAGTTAGTATGGGCAATATCCCAACGCTGATTTTGAAGTATGGTTACTGATATTTGATCCCTAGGGCTTTGTATACTTACTCCTTTATAATTTATTTCAAATTGTAATTGCTGGTTAAATCGTGAGGCATTATTTAATCCTGAAAACCCATATTGATCTGTAAAAATTATCCTGTTTTCATACACAATAAACCTACGAGAAATAATTATATCCTCGGTATCGCCATCGGCATATACTACCAATACATAGTTCCCCGAAAGGGTAGGCTTGGGCAAGAGCGTTCTATAATGCACATAGGGCGTTTTCGTGTTAAACGAATACTCATACTCTATAATGGTAAACTCATTATAGGTGTTTAAAAACTCAAGATCAGATAGGGTAGATTGTTGCCAATTGGCATCGCACCTTATGTATTTTACTTGGTAGGTAAAGGCATCGTTATACAGTTCATCAAACTCCAATACTAATTTTTCGCTGCCACGCAAAGGGATTGCTGCACTTAGTAACTGCGCATTGGATTTTAAGCCAAGAGGGTAGAGTTGTACAGTTTTAATGTATGAATCATATACCTTATCAATAAGCTCTAATTGCTGTTGAGCAAAGCTTTGGAAAGCTATAAAGAATAAGAATATGACTAGTTTATACATTATTGCAAGGCATCTATTTGGTCAGCCACATCTTCCCATAAAGATTGCTGTGTTTCCAAATTCTTTTTAACCTTTTCAAATAAACCGTTAGCTTCGGCTAATAATTCAGGGTTAGAGTACACTTCTGTTTTTGCCAATTCATTTTCGGCAGCAGTTAATTCTGCCTCAAAATTTTCAATTTCTGCCTCAATATTAGCTAAGTCTTTTTCAAGGGATTTTAGCTTGTTGGTATCAACTGTTTTGGGCTTGCTGCTTTTTGGTTTGTTGCTTTTCTGTTTCTTTTGAGGTGCTTTGGGTTCTGCTGCATCTACTTGTTGCGATCTCCAATACTCATACTCTTGAAACGTTCCAGGGTACACTTTTATTTCCTTATCTTCTATATACCAAATTTTATTGGCCACTTGGTTTACAAAGTGCCTATTATGAGATACCACAACAAATGAGCCTTTATACTGCTGCAGAGCTTGTATAAGGATGTTTTCGGACTGCATATCCAAGTGGTTGGTAGGTTCATCTAACATTAGAAAGTTAGCTTCAGAAATTAATGTTCTGGCTAATGCTACCCTAGATTTTTCTCCACCGGAGAGCACTTTAATTTTCTTAAAAACGTCATCTCCACTAAATAAGAAGCAGCCTAATACACTTCTTAATTCTTGCTCTGTTTTGGTGCTTCCTGCTTGCTTAAGCTCTTCTAGTATTTCGTTATTTACACCGAGCGATTCTAGTTGATGCTGTGCATAAAATGCGGTAATAACATTAAAGCCATCTACACGCTCACCATCTACACGCTCATCTCCAGAAATAATTCGAAGTAGGGTAGATTTACCTTTTCCATTAGCACCGATCAAGGCAATTTTATCGCCTCTCTCAATGATGGCTGTCGTATTTCTTAATATTTCTAAGTCGCCATATGATTTAGAAATGTCATTTAATTGGGTAATAAACCTGCCAGGTTTTTGCGAAAAGTCGAATTTGAAATTAACTACTGCATTTTCGTCTATTACTGCTTCAATTCGGTCTAATCTATTTAATGATTTAACCTTTGATTGTACTTGTCTTGCTTTGGTAGATTTAGATCTAAAGCGTTCAATAAACTTTTCTGTTTGCTTTATTTGCTGTTGCTGGTTGGCAAAAGCATTATTCTGAATTTCAGTTCTAAGCTCTTTTTCTTGAATATAAAAATCGAAGTTTCCTTCGTAGAGGGTAAGTTCCGAGTTTGCTACTTCTACTGTTTTGCTTATGGTATTATTTAAAAATTGCCTATCATGAGAAACCACCACTACAGAGCCTTCGTAATTACGCAAGTAATTTTCAACCCATTCAATAGAAGGTAAATCTAAGTGATTGGTAGGTTCATCTAACATAAGTAATGCTGGCTTTTCTAATAAAAGCTTGGCAAGCATTACGCGCATTCGCCACCCACCAGAAAATT